>CAXQZJ010000166.1:0-13409 GCA_964228145.1 Alteromonadaceae bacterium
CAATATATCGGGTAACACCTGCCGTTCGAGTAGATCCAATTGAGCAAGTTGTGGAACAGGACTTACGCCTTTACCAACCTGGTTGGTAAGCCATAACGTGATTGAATGCTGGGATAAATTAGGCAAAAGCGTGTTGAGTGCCAATAAACTGGCGATATCACGGTTGGCCAATAGCAAAATATTCATTCGTCATCGTCCTTGTATGGTTGAGGCTTTACGCCAGGCGGTAACGGCTTTTTATGAAATTTCATATTGGCAGTGCGTTTAATCCACAACAAGTTGCCGACAATCACTGCAAAAATAAACAACAACACCCAAAATAAAGTCCATCCGCTCATTGAAACGCGTCCTCATCATTACAATTGATTGAAACAACCCTTGTTCACTACGGTACGGTATCGACAATTCCCTGTCACCGACACCAGCTCAAACGAGCCTGACCGCCAACGAAAGCGATTAGGCCAGTAAGTTTTCGAGGATGTGATAATACATCTTCTCTAATGTGTACAAGTCTTCCAATCTGACATGCTCATTGATTTTATGAATACTGGCATTTGGCGGGCCTAACTCCAGCACTTGGGCGCCGGTCGGGGCAATAAAGCGTCCGTCAGATGTGCCGCCTGCGGTTGAAAGTTCAGTTTGCTGACCGTTAACCTTTTCGATGGCGGCCTGAGTGGCACTCACCAGTTCCCCACTATCAGTCAAAAATGGCTGTCCATTAAAGGTCCAGTCAATTTCATAATCCAGCTCATGTTTATCCAATATGGTAACAACACGTTCAATCAATTGCTTATCTGTGGTTTCGGTAGAAAAGCGAAAGTTAAAACACACGTCAAGTTCACCAGGGATGACGTTTCCTGCGCCGGTACCTGCGTGGATATTGGATATTTGGAAACTGGTCGGCGGGAAAAAAGCGTTGCCGTTATCCCAATGGCTGGCGGCCAATTCGGCAAGCGCAGCAGCGCTGTGATGGACCGGGTTGTGAGCCAGATGAGGGTAGGCGACATGGCCCTGGATCCCCTTGACCTTCAGATTACCGGTTAATGAACCGCGTCGACCATTTTTTACAACGTCGCCGGTGACAGTCGTACTTGAAGGTTCACCGACCAGACACCAATCTATCTTTTCATTGCGGGCCTCTAGGGTATCAATGACCTTCGTTGTGCCATTAATGAACGGGCCTTCCTCATCAGAAGTGATTAAAAACGCAATAGCGCCCTTGTGTTCAGGGTAATCATCGATGAATCTTTGGGTGGCTGTGAGCATAGCAGCAAGGCTGCCTTTCATGTCCGCTGCACCGCGCCCATATAACACTCCATCGATAATGGTAGGTTCAAAAGGCGGGGTATCCCATTGCTCCTGCGGACCGCTGGGAACAACATCTGTATGGCCTGCAAAACAAAATAGCGGTCTTTGGCTGCCCTTGCGTGCCCAAAGGTTGGTGGTGTCATGAAACACCATAGTTTCGCAGTCGAAGCCCAGGGGCTGTAATATGTCCATCATTAACTGTTGGCAGCCAGCGTCGTTGGGCGTTACGGACTCTCGTGCTATTAACGCTTTTGTTAACTCGACAACGTCATGCATTTGCAAATATCTCCTGATATTGTTCAGGTTTAAAGCCGACAAAAAATTCTGAGTTATATTGCAGGACTGGTCGTTTAATCATTGCAGGATGTGCGTTTAACAGAGACAGAGCTGTATCCCTGTCTAAATCTTGCTTTTGCTCATCAGGTAACTGTCTGAAAGTGGTGCCGCGCTTGTTGAGGAGTAATTCCCAACCTACTGCGCGTTCAGCCCGCTCCAACCAATCGGGATCGAGGCCCTGTTTACGAAAATCATGAAACTGGTGTTCTATTTCCTGACTTTCTAACCACTTACGGGCTTTTTTGATGGTGTCACAGTTTGGAATGCCGAAAAGAATGGGTTTGCTCATGGTCACTTTAGATTATGAATATACAGACCAACATTCTTCCACGGCGAGGATCAAATATAAAGATGAAATAGCGGATCTTCGCCGGCGACGACATTGCGCAGCCTAGAGGGTGCATAATGGGGCGTTTTCACACCGCGTAAGATCACTGCCAATGTAAGTTGAGCTAAATAGGTTTTGAGCAATGGATGATGCAATGTTGCCAAACACTGTCCGCGCGACACTGTTTGACCTCGACTCACTTGCCACTGAATCCCTTCCCCATGGTAATCGGGTGTGTTGCCAAGCAAGCTGAGGATCAATTCAGGCCCATTAAGCACAGTGATTGTAATCTCCCTCTGAGCAGGGTAAATACCTGACACGATCCCATCGAGCGGGGCGATCAATGTCGATCCTGATAAGTGGATAAGTCGGCCCGGACCCCGCAGTAATTGTGAATAAATGCCTTGATCTGCATGATCTAATTCACAGGTTTTTCCAGTGGCTGGTGAAATGATCGTCAATTGCCTTGTCTGATCTTTGTCCATATTTCGATTGATTTGTTTGCGTAATGTGCAAGTTGTTGTTGTTATGTACTGAGTACCAGTGTACACCGAAAGTTATTCAGGTTATCCACCAAATCTGTGGATAACCTTGTTGAAGACATAGGTACTAAAGTTTAACCTATTGAATTATATAAATAAATTAAGCTGGGTAACATTTGAACAGGGGCGCAAAATGAATCCAAAAAAGGTCGGAACTATTCTTTGGCATGACTTGACTGTGGACAACGCTACGGGTATAGGGCAATTTTATCAACAAGTCGCGGGTTGGCAGGCTTCTCCTGTGGATATGAATGGTTACCAGGATTACGCGATGCAAACACCAAAGGGAGAAACTGTCGCTGGGGTATGTCATAAGCGTGGCCCAAACAGTTCATTGCCCTCACAATGGTTGATGTATATTGGTGTTGAAGACCTTGATGCTTCGCTTCAAGCCTGCGAAAAATTAGGTGGAAAACGTTTGTCGGAGATAAAACAGTTCAGCGAAACTCAGCGATATGCGATTATTGAGGACCCGGCGGGTGCCGTGTGTGCACTGTTTGAAGAACAAGGATAAGGAGTTTTAATGTCTGCATTGCAGTTAATTGCAGGTACCAAAGCGCTCGAAGCGATTCGCGAACAGGGACTCAAGGCAGAGTTATTCGATTACATGTTGGGTGCTTCAGGTGGCCCTAAGTGGTTTGTATTGGCGGGACTCGACAGGGTGATGATGCCGTCGTTTTTTACAGGCCGTCAACGGCCGCTGGATATCGTAGGCTCGTCAGCCGGGTCGTTTCGTTTTGCCTGTTATGCACAGCAAGATCCATTCAGTGCGATAAATCGCCTCGCTGAACACTATTCACAAACTGTTTACAGTGACAAACCAGATCGCCAAGAAATCAGTGAGAAAAGCTGGCAATTGATGGACCATTTTCTAGGCACGAGCGGGGCACAGGAAATTGTTAATAACCCGGTCGTGCGTGCGCATTTCGTGGTAGCAAAGAGCAAGGGATTGATTGCGTCTGAACGGATTCCTCTGCAGGTAACCGGTATTCTTGCCAGCGCAATTGCTAACCGTTTGTCACGTAAAAGCCTTGATTGGTTTTATCAACGCCATGTGTTTTCTTCCCAGCACTCATCGTTGGAATTTGATGATCCCTGGCAGTTGAAGCTCCATCAACATGCGCTCACCGAAGCCAATTTGCCCAAAGCGCTAATGGCATCAGGATCGATTCCGGTGGTGTTAGCCGGTATTAAAGATATTCCCGATGCGCCTGTGGGTATGTATCGCGACGGAGGCATCATTGACTACCATTTTGATATGGCGCTATCCCGTCCGGACGAGCAACAAGGCTTAGTGCTTTACCCGCATTTCTTTGATCAGCCCATACCGGGTTGGTTTGATAAATCGAATAAACGACGCCGACCCCATGCACGGAGCTTCGAGAGGGTGTTAAAGCTCGTGCCCAGTGCGGAATTTATTGCTAAGTTACCCTATGGAAAAATTCCTGATAGAAAAGACTTTGAAACCATGCCAGCACCGCAGCGGATTAAATATTGGCAAACGGTATTAGCCGAGTCTGATCGATTAGGTGAAGCGTTTTTAAATCTGGTGGAAAAAGGTGATATTGCCCACCTGATAAAACCCATTGATTATTGTTTGGAGTAACTAATGAGATTACTGGCATTACTCGTTTTACTAGCGAGCACTGCTGCTTTTGGCCAGCAAGGACCATTGGAGCAAGTTACGATAAAGGTAGGTGGTTATGAGCTCTCTGTGGAACTAGCTAATGAGCACAAGGAGCGTGTTGCCGGGCTGATGAAACGGAAAACGGCTTTGCCCGGCATGTTGTTTTATTATCCAGAACCTCGGCGAATGGCCCTTTGGATGCGTAACACCTATATTGCACTCGATGCGGCCTACATTGATAAAGATGGGGTAATAATCGACATCATTCAGTTACAGCCGTTGGATGAGACAAGCCGACCTGCACCGGGAAAAATTATCGCTGCGCTGGAAATGCCACAAGGCTGGTTCGCCAGTAAAGGCATAAAAGTAGGTGATAAGGTGTTGATTCCTAAAGAGGTAAAAGCGTTTTACTAATACTTTGGAAAGTTTACACTAGCGCGCATCGAAAAGAGCAGTTAAGGAACACAGATGAAAATCAATAAAGTTAAAGCCGCACTAATGGGTGTCGCCAGTGTTGCGACCATGGTAATGAGCTCGTCAGCATTGGCATGGGGACAGACGGGTCACCGTGTGACCGGTGAAATTGCACAGCAGTACCTTAGCCCGCTTACCCAGGCTGCAGTGGCAGAATTATTGCCGTCAGGCTCATTAGCTCAAGCCAGCACCTATGCTGATGAAATGCGCTCAGAGCAGACTGAATTTTGGCAGAAAACCGCCAGTCCTTGGCATTATGTAACTGTGCCGCATGGTAAACATTACCATCAGGTTGGCGCGCCCAAACAAGGTGATGCATACAGTGCTTTACAGTCTTTTACCGAAACCCTCAAAAGCGACACGGCCAGTAAAGAAGAAAAGCAATTAGCACTGCGGTTTATCGTGCATATTATTGGTGATCTGCATCAGCCTTTGCATGTGGGTAATGGCAACGACCGTGGTGGCAACGACATTAAAGTGCGTTTCTTTTGGAACGATTCAAACCTACACAGGGTGTGGGACTCTCAGATGCTTGAACAACGAGGCTTATCCTACACAGAATGGAGCCAGTGGCTGGTTCAGGATATCTCTGGGTCTGATATCCAACAATGGGCGAGCATAAAACCCGAAGACTGGATGGCAGAGAGCATTGAGTATCGCGATGAGCTTTATCCCCAAGATGCCAATAACATGAATTACCAGTATTTGCATCAGCACCTGCCGACCGCTAAGCAACGCTTGCAGCAGGCAGGCATTCGTATTGCTATGTACCTGAATGACATCTTCGACCAAAAGGTAGCCAAATAGCGAAAAGCAGATACAAAAAAAGCGCGTCAGCGCTTTTTTTGTATCTGCATTCACTCATAACCTGTTGCTATAACTTAGCCTTAAATGCTTAGCACTTATGGCCTTGAAGTGACCTGAATAATCCCTAGTTTACTGCGTAATATGACTTTTTCAGGACGTTATTTATGAGTAAACCAAAGTTTTA
Organism: Alteromonadaceae bacterium; assembly: GCA_964228145.1. Classification (GTDB taxonomy): domain Bacteria; phylum Pseudomonadota; class Gammaproteobacteria; order Enterobacterales; family Alteromonadaceae; genus Pseudobowmanella. The sequence continues at coordinate 5,607 of CAXQZJ010000166.1, forward strand.
TGCGGTGCTAGTACTCATGGCGCTGATAGTGGGACAAGCTTCTGCTAACGAACGTCAGTGGGGCGTAGGCGTAGCAAATTGGGCGCTGTTTGACCAAGCAGATCGTCATGCACTGCATCTGACTTACACAGATAAACCTATTGAACACATGTTGGAGTTACGTCCTACTTTGCTGTTTGTTTGGGCTGACGAAGGACAGCGATATTTAGGGGTTGGTGTCAGTAGGGTGTTCATTCGAGGTCAACGTTGGCGAATAGGCGCAGCATTTCACGCCGGCTTTATTGACAACCCTGGACGCCTGGGTCACAAAGTCGAGTATTACACATTGGGGTATCTGGAATACCAGGCCAATCCCGACTGGGCGATCAGAGCTGAATTGGGGCATATTTCTAATGCCGGATTCGGGGACGTGAACCCGGGTTCAGAATCTGCGGTCGTCAGTTTGCAATACCGATATTAAGCTAACGCTACCCTTGGTAGCGTTATTGGTAGATTACCCGGGTTAGGATATGGCTTTACAGGGTGGCTGGGTGGATACTTGCTGATACATCGATGTTAATGTCGATGAGCTTTTGCTTGACTTGTTCACACTGGTTTTCTTTGACACCAATTAGCACCACTTGCGTCATCATGTACCAGGGCTCACCTGCGTTAACCACTTGCATAATTTCGCAACCATTCTCGTCGGTGTCGAGCAAGTAGCGCCGCGCGGTGACAGTGGTGTTGTGCAGTTCAGTTTTTACGTCAGTCACGCTGTAAATAGAAAAACTGTCGGGTTTATACACTCTATAAAGCAATTGATCAGCAACTTCGTCATTAGAAGGGTACGCAATACGTGGAACAGGTATCAGCATACCGGCAATAAACGCATTTCTGACTGAATGTTTTATGACAAAGCGATTTGCGTCTGGTTTTATGCCCAATACGTTATCTGTTTGCTCAATGGTGACGCCAGCATCGATAAAGGTGTGCAGCGGATTGTTTGCATGAGTGCTAAAAAAGACGCCTGACAATGACATTGCCATCAATGTTTTAGTAATTCTTTTCATCGAGATGAGACTTTCCTTATCTTAGTTCTCCACAAGACTATCGCACTTTGACAAGTTGGTCTAACTCTGCCTTTTATCCGTACGCTGTTGTCTATAATCAAGCCAGATGTGGTCGGAAACGGAGGCAATGTGAGCTTTTTACTGTGGGCTGAAATGTTCGTGGTGTTTGTACTAACTCCCATGTCCTTGTATGCCGTAAGTCATCATCTTCACATTTGGTTAATGCCAATGCTCTTTGTTGTTGGCATTATGTGTCTGGCCGTATTGCTGTTTGACAACCAGTTCAAACGGGGTCGTTTGTGGAATACCCAGGGGTTGACGGAACATATAATTGCGTCTGTACGTTTGTTTGTGCCTTGGGCTTGTCTGATTACCGCTGGGGTATGGTGGTTTTTGCCGGAGCATTTATTTGATTTGCCTCTGGCTCATACTCAACTTTGGATCTCAACCTTGCTCATTTATCCGATCGTTTCTGTATTACCCCAAGAGATCATATTCCGAACTTTCTTCTTTCACCGGTATAAAAACATTTTACCTCAGCGACGCCATCGCTGGTGGTTAAGTAGTTTTTTATTTGGTTTGGCGCATCTGGTTTACGGTAATTGGATTGCCGTGGCCGGGAGCTGGTTCGCAGGGTTAATTTTTGGCTATCGCTACATGCAAAGTAAATCAACTCTAGCGGTCGCATTTGAACACACTTTGTGGGGTAGCTTTATTTTTACTGTGGGTTTTGGCGCGTTTTTTCTTACTTCACAATATTAACTATTTTGTCGACAATATACCGCTCACATCTTGAATTACAGCCAAAGAAGGCTTAAATTGTCGACATTGTTGGCGAGCAACAACCTTTTTATCTACACGGTGCTGGCTCAGCGTATACATTGTCGACATTTGGAATGCTTAACTATGTGGTTCGATGCAGAACAGTCTGTCACCTCTTCAGATAAAACCTTTGTTGCTTTACGTCAGGCGATCGTGGAAGGCGATATTCCCGCGGCTACCAAATTAAGTGAAGCCGAGTTGGCGGGACGCTTTGGTGTGAGTCGTGCTGTGGTGCGCGAAGCAATCAATCGTCTTGAAAGTTGTAATTTGATTGAACGCAAAGCCAATGTCGGGGCCAGGGTGGTGAGCTTAACGCCAGCGGGTCTCATCGAGCTGTATCAAGTGCGAGAATCACTGGAAGGTATGGCAGCTCGTCTGGCCGCAACAGAAATGTCTCAGACAGAAATTTCAGAGCTGCAGGCACTGCTAGGCGAGCACTATGATGGGGTGCAACAGCGTCAATCCTATTATCAGGAAGCGGGCGATGTGGATTTTCATTACCGGATTATCGTTGGCAGTAAAAATCAGCATCTCATCAGCTTGTTATTAAACGGCATTTATCACTTGGTGCGCATGTATAGGGTACAGCTTGGTATGGCCGGACCTCGTGTGACCACGGCCTTTGATGAGCACCGTCAAATTGTAACAGCAATCAGTAATCGTGATCCTGAGTTGGCTGAAATCCTGATGCGACGACATATTCAATACTCACGTCGCAACATTGAGAGTAAGTTGGCCCAATCCTAATCTAATTTAACAAAAGCGAGTAAAAGCATGAGTGCAGGCAAGAAATTTCGTCAGGCGTTGGCTGATAACCAACCTTTGCAAGTCGTCGGTACCATCAATGCCTACAGTGCGATGATGGCAAAGCAAATCGGCCATAAGGCCATCTACCTTTCCGGGGGCGGGGTGGCGAATGCTTCTTATGGTCTTCCTGATCTGGGGATTACCTCTCTGAATGACGTCATTGTTGACGTCCAGCGCATCACATCTGCATGTGATTTACCCCTAATGGTTGATATTGATACCGGCTGGGGTGGCGCTTTTAACATTGCAAAAACGATTCGTGATATGGAAAAAGCCGGTGCCGCGGCCGTTCACCTAGAAGATCAGGTTGCACAGAAGCGCTGTGGACACCGTCCTAACAAGGAAATCGTGTCAACCGAAGAAATGGTTGATCGTATTAAGGCCGCTGTTGATGCACGCACCGATCCTGATTTCTTTATTATGGCCCGGACCGATGCATTTGCGCAGGAAGGTCTGGAAAAAGCGTTAGAGCGCGCGAGAGCCTACATAGATGCAGGCGCCGACGGCATTTTTGCAGAAGCTGTACAAACCGAGGAACACTATCGTGCCTTCGCTCAATTAGGTGTGCCAATTCTCGCTAACATTACAGAGTTCGGTAAAACTGAATTGTGGAACGCCCGCGAGTTAGGTGAGTGGGGGGCTGCAATGGTGTTGTATCCATTAAGTGCATTCCGCGCTATGAACAAAGCTGCCGAGCGCGTATATCAAACCATTTTGACTGACGGTGACCAGAAGGCGGTGGTGGACACCATGCAAACGCGTATGGAGCTATACGATTACTTGGGCTATCACGATTACGAACATAAGCTTGATGAGCTATTTGCCCAAGGCAAGAATAAATAAAATTTAAGACAAACTGTACTTTACAAAATTTGGAGATTCATGATGGCAAAGGTATTAAGTGGTGCGGGTTTACGTGGTCAGGTTGCCGGAAAAACGGCTCTTTCTACCGTAGGAAAGTCGGGCTCGGGTCTGACTTATCGCGGTTATGATGTAAAAGAACTGGCGCAAAAATGCCAATTTGAGGAAGTAGCCTACCTTATTTTAAAAGGTCAGCTTCCCAATGCTCAACAGTTGGCTGACTACAAAGCCAAGCTCAAGTCGTTACGCGACTTGCCCCAAGCGTTAAAGGATGTACTAGAGCGTATCCCTGCTGATGCACATCCGATGGATGTAATGCGAACCGGTTGCTCAATGCTGGGTAACCTTGAAACAGAAACTGACTTTGAGCAGCAACAAGATGCCGCAGACAGACTCCTCGCCAGTTTCCCTAGCATGATTGGCTATTGGTATCGCTTTAGCCACGATGGTGTACGTGTTGACGTTAATACCGACGATGACTCAATCGGTGCTCACTTTCTTACCCTGTTGCATGGCGAAGCGCCCTCTGCTCTGTTCGAGCAGGTAATGCACGTTTCACTGATCCTTTATGCCGAGCATGAGTTTAATGCGTCTACCTTTACCGCCAGGGTCTGTGCCTCGACCCTTTCGGACATGCACTCGTGTATCACTGGTGCAATTGGCTCGTTGCGCGGCCCTCTGCACGGTGGTGCTAACGAAGCGGCCATGGATATGATTGAGAACTTTACCTCACCGGATCACGCTGAGCAGGAAATGATGGGGATGTTAGCCCGCAAAGAAAAAATCATGGGCTTTGGGCATGCCGTTTATTCCGAATCAGATCCACGTAACGAGATTATCAAGGGCTGGTCAGAAAAACTCGCTGCAGAAGTCGGTGACGATGTTCTTTACCCGGTATCTGTGCGCTGCGAAGAAGTCATGTGGCGGGAGAAAAAGCTATTTTGTAATGCCGATTTCTTCCATGCTTCTGCATATCACTTTATGGGTATTCCTACCAAACTATTCACACCCATTTTCGTTATGTCCCGTTTAACCGGCTGGGCTGCACATGTAATGGAGCAGCGCTCTGATAACCGTATTATTCGCCCTTCCGCTGACTATACGGGTGAAGAATTACGTCCGGTACCGGACATTAACCAACGATAAATCAAAGGGGCGGCGTAACCGTCCCGGAGTTTCCGTGATGAATGAACAATTTCGTAAAAAGCTGGATGGCACCAATCTGGTCTATTTTGATACCCGTGCAGCGGTTGAAGCCATCAAGCCAGGGGCGTGGAAGACGTTACCCTATGTGGCGCGTGTACACGCAGAGAATATTGTCAGAAAGGCTGAGCCAGACAAAATAAATGCGTATCTGGGACAAATAATCGAGCGTAAGCGTGATCTGGATTTTCCTTGGTTTCCGGCCCGTGTTGTATGCCACGATATTCTCGGCCAAACTGCACTCGTAGACTTAGCAGGCTTGCGTGATGCAATCGCAGAAAAAGGCGGTGATCCTGCAAAAGTCAATCCGGTAGTGCCAACTCAACTGATTGTCGACCATTCGTTGGCGGTCGAGCACGCTGGCTTTGAGCAAGGTGCTTTCGAAAAGAACCGGGCGATTGAAGAGCGCCGTAATGCCGACCGTTTTCACTTTATAAATTGGTGCAAAACCGCATTCAAGAATGTAGATGTCATTCCACCGGGGAATGGCATCATGCACCAAATTAATTTGGAGCGTATGTCACCGGTTGTACAAGTGGTAGATGGCGTTGCTTTCCCAGATACTTTAGTGGGAACAGACAGTCATACTCCTCACGTTGATGCGCTGGGGGTAATTGCGATTGGCGTCGGTGGCCTTGAGGCCGAAAACGTTATGTTAGGGCGCGCCAGCTGGATGCGGCTACCGGATATCGTGGGAGTGGAACTGCAAGGCAAACCACAACCTGGCATTACTGCGACCGACATAGTGTTAGCGCTGACTGAATTTTTACGCAATGAGCGTGTGGTCTCCAGTTATATTGAGTTTTTTGGCGATGGTGTTCCTCATCTGACCCTCGGCGACCGGGCAACCATTTCTAACATGACGCCGGAATACGGGGCCAGTGCGGCGATGTTTTCCATTGACCAGCAAACGCTGGATTATCTGCGTCTGACTGGTCGTGAAGAAAAGCAGGTCAAGTTGGTAGAAAACTACGCTAAACAGGCGGGCTTGTGGGCCGATGACCTGCATCAGGTCGAATACCCGCGGATATTACAGTTTGATCTGAGTGCTGTTGGTCGAAATATGGCCGGCCCCTCGAATCCGCATAAACGGGTCGCGACCAAAGACCTCGCGAAAGCGGGCATTGCAAAGCCGTTCGAACAGCATGACGGGCTCATGCCGGACGGCGCAGTCATTATCGCTGCTATTACCAGTTGTACTAACACCAGTAATCCGCGAAATGTCATAGCAGCAGGATTATTGGCGCGTAACGCCAATAAATTGGGTCTGACCCGTAAACCATGGGTTAAATCTTCCCTCGCACCCGGCTCTAAAGCAGTCAAATTGTATCTTGAAGACGCTGATCTACTCAGCGAATTGGAGCAGTTAGGCTTTGGTGTTGTTGCCTTTGCCTGTACGACTTGTAACGGAATGAGTGGCGCGCTAAATCCAGCAATCCAGCAGGAAATCATTGACCGGGATCTCTACGCTACCGCTGTATTGTCAGGCAACCGTAACTTTGATGGGCGGATTCACCCTTATGCCAAGCAAGCGTTTTTGGCCTCGCCGGCGCTGGTTGTAGCCTATGCAATTGCCGGAAGCGTGCGCTTTGATATCGAAAAAGACGTGTTAGGACATGACCAGAATGGTCAGCCTGTTACGCTCCAAGACATCTGGCCAAGCGACGAAGAAATCGATCAGATCATTAGTAAGCACGTTAAGCCGGAGCAGTTTCGTCAAGTGTATGACCCCATGTTTGACTTGAAGGTCGAATACGGCGAAGACAATGATCCTCTCTATCAATGGCGAGAAATGAGTACCTATATTCGTCGACCGCCATACTGGGAGGGCGCGTTAGCAGCACCGAGAACCATGCAGGGAATGCGACCGTTAGCGGTATTAGGAGATAATATCACCACGGATCATTTGTCGCCGTCGAATGCCATTTTAGCAACCAGTGCGGCTGGTGAATATTTGGCAAAGATGGGGCTGCCTGAGGAAGACTTTAACTCTTATGCAACCCACCGGGGCGATCATTTAACAGCGCAACGGGCGACGTTTGCCAACCCTAAACTGTTCAACGAAATGGTGAGAGAAAATGGTGAGGTGAAACAAGGTTCGCTGGCCAGACTTGAACCCGAGGGTAAGGTCATGCGCATGTGGGAAGTGATTGAGACCTACATGGAGCGTAAACAACCCTTGTGTATCATTGCTGGCAAAGACTACGGCCAGGGTTCGTCTCGCGACTGGGCTGCGAAAGGTGTTCGTCTCGCCGGAGTAGAAGTGATTGTCGCAGAGGGCTTTGAGCGTATTCATCGCACCAATTTGATTGGAATGGGAGTGCTGCCGGTAGAATTCAAACCCGGCACTGATCGCAACACTTTAAATATCGATGGAACGGAAACGTTCGATATTCAGGGAGATATTGCGCCTGGCTGCGATTTAACGCTGGTGATTCATCGCCAATCTGGCCAAAAGGTAACCTCTCAGGTCATATGCCGGTTAGATACTCACGAAGAGGTTTCAGTTTATAAGGCTGGTGGCGTTTTACAGCGCTTTGCCCAAGACTTTCTTGCTCAGGAAGGATAGGTCCACGGAGTATAGAGCAGGCCGTGTGAATCGACGGTCTGCTCTATCATCAGGGCAAAGCCTATAACACATAAAGCACAAATGAAGATTCCGGCAACTACTATGCGCGGCGGTAGTTTCATTGTTGGGGGTGTCGCTGCGAAAAAAGTGTGATTTTTTCTTGCTCGCAACCACCTGCGGTGGTTGGCAACGCGATGCGTCGCAGACGTACCGCCGATGATTACTGAGAGATTTAACCTTATGACACATAAACCACAAATGAAGATTCCGGCAACCTATATGCGCGGCGGTACGTCAAAGGGCGTCTTCTTTAAATTAGAGGATTTACCGGAGCAGGCACAAAGCCCCGGACCTTATCGTGATGCGCTGTTACTGCGGGTTATTGGTAGTCCTGATCCTTATGCTAAACATACCGATGGCATGGGCGGAGCAACGTCGAGCACCAGCAAAACTGTCATTCTGAGCGCGTCACAGCGCGAAAATCATGATGTG
>CAXQZJ010000167.1:0-11541 GCA_964228145.1 Alteromonadaceae bacterium
CAGCCATTTTTGCAGTTCTTGCTGCAACTTCCACCTCAAAAACAGTAATTTACGCGTATAATTAGCCTAGTTTATTGAATTACACCAAGGAATACGAATGCGCTTTTTATCTCGCCGATTAGTTATGCCGAATGACTTGAATTATGCCAATGCTTTGTTCGGCGGACGAGCCTTAGAATGGATTGACGAGGAAGCTGCCATTTATGCGATCTGTCAGTTAGAAACCAATTTTCTGGTTACTAAGCACATTGGCGAAATAAGTTTTGAGTCACCTGCAGTGCAAGGTGATGTGGTTGAGTTTGGCCTGGCGACCAAAGCGGTGGGTAAGACGTCTATCACGGTAACCTGCATGGTGAGAAATAAAGCCACGAAAAAGACCATCTGTTACGCGGATGATATCGTCTTTGTTCAGGTCGACCCTGAGACGAAAAAGCCCGTACCTCATGGAAAAACCATGGAACAACTTGCACAACAAACCGAGCAGGAGATTAAAAGCCTGAATATGGACGAAAAGGCTTGATAACCCAACGGCAAAGGCTGCAATCAGAGTGCAGCCTTAATGATGATTTCGGCATCTTTAGGGGTAAAGTCTCCCCGTTCGGATAATTTAAACAGACCATTCTCCATTAGCTTGCGAGGAACTAATCGCACAGCCTCCTCGGTGATGCCATGGTCTGATAACCGAGTTGCAATACCCATTGCTTGAAAAAAAGCTTCAGTTTTGTCGATAGCGGCATGAATGGCTGCATCTTGGTCGGCGCAATCCAAGTGCCAAACCCGGGCGGCAAACTGCAAAAGCTTCTCGCGCTTTTGTGTTATCCGGTGTCGCAGCAGTGGAGGTAACACTATGGCAAGCGTAACAGCGTGGTCGAGACCGTACAGCGCGGTCAGCTCATGACCTATCATGTGTGTCGACCAATCTTGCGGAACACCTGCGCCAATTAGGCCATTTAGCGCCTGAGACGCGTTCCACATCAGATTTGCTCTAACCAAATAGTTATCCGCTTCAAACACTTTTGGACCTAGGTCAATGAGATTAAGCAGTATGGCTTCGGCAAATCTATCTTGCACTGAAGCGCCAACGGGATACGTCAGGTACTGCTCGATGACATGCACGAACGCATCGACAACGCCATTAGCTAATTGTCTATCAGGTAATGAATATGTGGTCTGTGGATCAAGAACCGCAAAATCGGGACGCACGTGCTCCGACATAAAAGACAACTTCTTACCCAAGGCTTTACGGGTGACGACCGCTGCAATATTGGTCTCGCTGCCGGTGGCAGGTAAAGTTAGTACACAGCCAATTGGCAGCGCCCGATTAACGTTCGCTTGTTTGGCCAAAATATCCCAAGGCTCACCATCAAATGAGCATGCAGCAGCAATAAATTTAGTTCCGTCAATCACCGAACCACCGCCCACAGCAAGTAAATAGGTTATCTGTTTCTCCTCAACGAGGCTCACTGCCTTCATTAGGGTGTCATATTCAGGGTTAGACTCAATACCCGAAAACTCAAACCATTGGTGGTTAGCTAACGCGGATTCTACTTGTTGGTAAACGCCATTTTGCTTAATGCTGCCACCACCGTAAAGCAGCAAAACACGTGCATCCTGGGGAATCGCGCTACTGATTTGGGCAATACTGTCTTTTCCAAACATTACTTTGGTCGGGTTGTGAAAGGTAAAATTGTTCATGAGGCTCTCGATATTAAGGCGCACAACTTACAAGTCGGGGCAAAATTTCTCTTTGAGTAACGTGATGAAGTCCAGGGTGTCTTTGTCAGCGATAAAGTAATTCAGGGTTTGCGCCTGCTTGTTGTAATCGACAAGGCCCTGTTTTCGCAATACCGCCAGATGTTGGGATAACGCCGATGCGCTAACATTAAAGGGCTCGATAAGCTCCCCGACACTCATAGGACCAGCGGCGAGACGACAGAGAATTTGCAGTCGATGTTCATTGCCAAGGCTGCGAAGAAATTTAGCTGCCTCGGCGGCCTGTTGCTGTGGTATTGCTGCTGAATCCATCGTTATGACACTACGTTAGCTGTTTGGAATCTGATTGTGTCCTTATGGGTCGCGTGATTCAAGTGTTTTGACCGTTACTTGGGGGGTATAAAAAAGCCACCTTAAGGTGGCTTTGGGATATATTCCTACACGCTAACCCGTCGATATTGCCGGTAAACAGGTTTCCAAAAGTTAGCGTCGATCTTTTCTCTAAGCATGTCGTCGGTCATTTCTAATGCCAGGCCTTGTTGCTGGCCCGCCTTGGCAACGTTAAACGCAATTTCTTTACTCAGGGCACTTAGTTGGGTCAAAGGTGGCAACAGTTCACCGGCACCAGTATTGGCCACTGGCGACGCTGCGGCCAATGTTTCACTGGCCACCATCAATAGCTCGTTGGTTATGCGTGATAACTTGCCTGCAATGACGCCAAGACCGATTCCCGGGAAAATATAACTATTGTTACATTGTGCAATAGGGTAGATGCCGCCGTTGAATTCAACCGGACTAAAAGGACTGCCAGTGGCAATAATCGCTTGTCCGTCAGTCCACTTAATAACATCTTGTGGATGCGCCTCGACCTGACGAATAGGGTTACTTAAAGGAAAGATGATCGGCCGAGGAGTGTACTGATGCATGGCTTTAATGACTTGTTCAGTAAATAACCCGGGCTGTCCTGATACGCCAATAAGAATGCCGGGCTGGGCACAATGCATCACATCCAGTAGCGAGGGGAATTCACCACTGAATGTCCAGTCAGCCAACGCCTCGTGAGATTGCGCCAGAGCAGCCTGAAAGTCTCGCATGTCAGGCGTGTTAGCAGTGAGCAAGCCGTATCTGTCTATCATAAAAATCTGTGCTCTGGCTTGTTGCTCAGACAGGCCTTCTGCAACCATTTGACAGATAATTTGTTCTGCAATACCGCAACCCGCAGAGCCGGCACCTACAAATACCACTTTTTGATCGCAAAGCCGGGTACCTTTGGTACGACACGCGGCGAGTAAGGTTCCCACAGTGACCGAGGCGGTGCCTTGAATATCGTCGTTAAAACAGCAGATTTCATCCTGATATTTTTTCAAAATTGGCATTGCGTTGGGCTGGGCGAAATCTTCGAATTGCACCATGGCTTGGGGCCAGCGGCGTTTAACGGCGTTGATAAATAAGTCGATAAATTCATCATACTCGGCCTGACTGATACGTTTGTGCCGGGACCCCATATACATAGGATCATTTAACAGCTTTTCATTATTGGTTCCAACATCAAGCATAATCGGCATAGTGTAAGCTGGGCTAATACCACCGCAGGCGGTATATAAAGACAGTTTGCCGATCGGGATCCCCATTCCACCGATGCCTTGATCACCAAGTCCGAGGATCCTTTCACCATCGGTAACGACAATAACTTTGACTTTTTGTTTGGTCGCATTTCGCAATATGTCGTCGATATATTCGCGTTCTGAATAGGCGATAAACAAGCCCCGATTGCTTCGGTAGATATCGGAGAATCGCTCACAGGCGTCGCCAACGGTTGGGGTGTAAATAATTGGCATCATTTCTTCAAGGTGCTGCTGTAATAGCGCATGAAACAAGGTTTCATTGGCATCCTGAATAGCCCGCAGATAGATATGCTTGTTAATAGGCTCAGCAAAGCTGCTGTACTGCATGTAAGCCCGCTTTACTTGCTCTTCAATCGTTTCGTACCGTGGTGGTAGTAATCCGGTCAGGTTAAACGCAGCCCGTTCTTCACGACTAAATGCGCTGCCTTTATTGAGTAGCGGTGTCTCTAATAATGCTGGACCAGCATGATGTATATATAAGGGTCTTTTTGGTTGTGACATGCAGATATGACTTCTTTAACACAGAGCATAATGATGATTAGCCCTATAGGATAACTGAAAGGAAAGAAAATGCATGTAAAACAATGAATTTAGGGGTACGACCAGTCGAGGATTCAACTGGTCGTCATCGAGTTATTCCAGCGGCGCTACGTAAAGTGTTCCTACTTCTACCGAGGTGACCTTTACTTTAGTGCCAGTCTCCAGCGTTTCGGGAATCGGCACACCGGCTTTCACTGTCCACAATATCCCAGAGTATTTAAGACTCGAAACCTGCCGGCTGGAGAGCTCGCTGGTAAGCTCAAATTCCAGACCGACAAAGTCTGAACGGGGGGTTTTAGGGTCATCGCCCTCAGACTGTAAGGTTTTCATAGGACGCCATAACAGTAAGCCAAGTGCGGCAGAGACAATAGCCATGGTGGCGATACCGTCTTTCCATTCGGTCGCGACCCACTCAAGGTTCATTGCAATGCCGGTAACCAAAGCACCCACGCCAATAAAAAACAGGAACAGAGTAGCGAAACCCATGATTCCGGCTTCAATGGCCATCAGTAATATGCCTGCACCAATAAAAAACTCAGCAATGTTATTGGAGAAAAATTCCAGCATCAGGATTCCTTGTTAAGTTTGTTCCATATGGTGGTGGCCTGAGCAACAACATTACCGATTTCGGTTTGTGAATCAGGCAACAAAACAACTGAAGACTCTTTGGCAATAGCCTGCTTCGCTTCGATAGCCAGAGTGGCCAGATCAAGCTCAATAGCTTTGGCACCCTCTTGAGTGTCGGCTACCTGTCCGACTTTGGCCAGGGCTTCCGCTTTTGCTTCCGCGACGCGGATGATGGCGGTTGCTTCACCTTCTGCTTTCAGAATCTGCTGTTCTTTATCGGCCTGAGCGGATAAAACTATAGCTTGTTTTTGACCCTCAGCGACGTTGATTGCTGCCTGGCGGTCACCCTCGGACTCAAGAATCTGGGCGCGTTTTTCCCGTTCAGCCTTCATCTGTCTTTCCATCGCTTCCATGACGGAGTGAGGAGGGACGATATCTTTAATCTCGTAGCGCAACACCTGCACGCCCCAAGGTAGTGCTGCTTCGTTGATGGAATTGACGATGTTGACGTTCAGCGCGTCACGTTCTTCGAAAGTTTTATCAAGCTCCATTTTACCGATTTCACTTCGCATCGTGGTCTGGGCTAATTGAGTAACTGCAAAAACGTAATCTTCTACACCATAGGACGCCTTGTACGGATCCAATACTTTTAGGTAGAGAACGCCATCAACGGTCAGGCTGATGTTGTCGCGAGTGATTGCACCTTGGCTTGGGACATCGATTGCTTGTTCCTTCAGTGAACGGTCGTAACCGATGGCATCGATAAAGGGAACGATAAAATTCAAACCGGCTTCTAACGTGCGGTTGTATTTGCCGAATCGCTCAATAATAAAAGCCCGGTTTTGAGGCACAAATTTTACTGAGCTTTTAAGTATGACCAGTACTAAAACAAGAATGGCCACTTCGACACTAAAGATGATACTGACAAGGTTTTCCATGTTGGATAACTTCCCTAAATAATTGTAAAAGTGGTTTTATCCTGACTTTAATTCCATTGTCAATGAGAATTCGGTGACTTCCTGTAAAATAAGCTTTCTGAAAAAACTAAAATAATCAATAGGATGGCTAATGTTGGGGGCACAAACCAAGCCATAGAATTAGTTAGAAAACTCATGGTCCCTGCTACGAAGCACCAAAAGGTGGGGATGATCATCAGCATCCAACGTCGGGATGTGTCGCATAAGAACATGAGCCCAAGACTGGCAATAGCGGTGGGTGTGGGCATCATGCCTACTAAAGGAACCTGCCACCAAAATTTATTGCTGAAAGGGGCAATGGCTGGTGGCAGCACAACGCAACAAACGTAAATAGCAAAGCCTATTTTGCTGTAAATATGGGACCCCGGCTCCTGCAAGGCGGCATCTTTAAGAACTGTCCACCAGAGTAAGCCCTGGAAGATAAATAACCCTGCGAAAACATAACTTATTGCGCTTATCTGGCTCATTTGCATCGCAAAAAACACGCTACCCAGCCAAATATGGAATAAGGCTAAGATGAAGCCCAGTAAGCGGGCGCTTTCACTGACATAAACAAATCTCACCAGCCACAAGCAAATTAGAATGAAAAAAAGTTGAACAGGCCAGAATTCGCCACTGTATGCCGACAACAAAACGAAGTAATCAGACACCTGAGTTGTTAAATTTCCTGACGCAAATAAGGTCGCAATCCACATTTTTGAATTCTCTGAATTTCGCTATCGATCGAAATGAAGTCACCATTCCTAATGCTCTATGGAAGTCAACCGCATGATTTAAATACAAAAATCGATAATTTATCAGCGCAAAATCTGTTTTCCATTCAGACTGAGCAAGCATCGACCTTGTATCCTTGGTTCAATTGATACAATTTTTGTGCCGAAATAGGAGAGATATACTGTAGTGAATCAGCAATCAGTTTTGCACCCGGTTCAATTTCATCCGGGCCAATATGCACAGGTAAGGTTAATTGCGTAGCGAGACCCGTACCTGAGGTTACTTTTTTCGATATTGTGCAATGAAAGCCGAACTTATACAGTCATATGGAATACGTTAAATTTATTTCCATCTAAATCGCGAAAGTAGCCTGCGTAAAAGTTATCTGAGCGGTAGCCCGGTTTCCCTTCATCGGTGGCGCCAAGCGAAATGGCTTTGGCGTAGACTCTGTCGACGCATGCAATGTCGGGAGCATCGAGTGCAACCATTACGCCGTTGCCCACGCTGGCAGGGTTACCATCAAAAGGATAGGTTACGCCTAAACCTGCACGCTCCATATTACTGAGGTCGGCCCAGGCAATAAATGTCTCCTCTTGCATAAAACGTTTAGCGCCAAGTTCAGCTAATAGTTCATCGTAAAAAGCAGCCGCTTTGTCTAGGTTGTTGGTGCCGATAGTCACATAACCAATCATATCAACTCTCGTTTGCTGTATAAGTATACAGTTATAATGTAGGCATAGTTGGCAAATATGCAACTTATTTTACAGACGTTTAGACGTCTAGACGTTGACAAATGGTTCGTGCATGTCAATATGCCTGCATTGCTTGATTATTCCTTCAGGTCGCTATGCCAATTCGAATTCCACAAGATCTGCCTGCATTGCAGATACTTAATGAAGAAAATATTTTTGTGATGGACGATCAGCGCGCCATCAATCAGGATATTCGCCCGATGGAACTGGGTATTGTCAATTTGATGCCGAATAAAATCGAAACCGAAGTCCAAATTTTGCGTTTATTGTCCAATACACCGCTGCAAATCAATGTTGACCTCATCCGCATCGATAATCAGGCGCCAAAAAATACGCCTGCGGCCCACATGGATAACTTTTATCATCAGTTTGAGCAGGTCAAAGAGAAAAAGTATGACGGCTTGATAGTAACGGGTGCGCCGTTAGCAATGCTGGAATATCAGGACGTAAAGTACTGGGACAAAATGCAGCAGGTTATGGATTGGTCGCGCAAGCACGTGCAGTCGACATTGTTTTTATGTTGGGCAGCCCATGCTGCCATGTACCATTTTTATGGTGTCCAACGTCAACTAAGAAACGAAAAGCTCAGTGGTGTATTCCGTCACCAGGTGTTTAATCCAAAAGATGAGCTGGTGAGAGGCTTTGATGCTGAGTTTATGGCGCCGCACTCCCGTTTTGGTGAAATAAGTCAGCAAGCATATCAAAATGCCGGGTTGAACGTATTGGCCGGTTCTGACACCGTAGGCGCCTACATTGCTGCGAGTGAAGACAAACGTATGGTCTTCGTCTTGGGTCACCCCGAGTACGACGTTGATACTTTGGATCAGGAGTATTGTCGTGACAAGCTGCTTGATTCCTCAGCCAAGTTACCCGAGAACTACTATCCCAACAATGATCCCACACGCCAACCGTTGCTGTGCTGGCGATCCCATGGCACTTTGTTGTACACCAACTGGCTTAACTATTATGTTTATCAGGTTACGCCTTATGACCTGTCTACCCTGAATTGATTGAGGTAATCGTGACGTCAAAATCGAAATTAGCAAAAGCACTCAAGGAGCGAATCCTCATTCTTGATGGCGCTATGGGAACGATGATCCAACAGCATAACCTGCAAGAAGCGGACTACCGTGGAGACAGGTTTGGTGACTGGCATTGTGACTTAAAAGGCAATAATGACCTATTAGTGCTGACTCAGCCTCAGATTATCCTAGATATTCATCGAGCGTATTTGGCTGCAGGAGCGGATATTCTTGAAACCAATAGCTTTAACGCGACCACCATCTCGATGGCTGATTACGATATGCAGGACCTTGCTTATGAGATTAATGTTGAAGCAGCGCGTCTGGCTAAACAAGCGACGACTGAATTTAGCCAGCAAAAACCACGCTTTGTAGCTGGGGTGTTAGGCCCGACCAATCGCACTGCGTCAATCTCTCCGGATGTCAATGACCCGGGTTTTCGTAATGTGGATTTTGACACGTTGAGCGAGGCGTATCAGCAAGCCTGTCACGGTTTAATTGATGGAGGTGCGGATATTATTCTGATTGAAACTGTGTTTGATACCCTCAATGCTAAAGCGGCAGTCTTTGCGGTAGAAACTGTGTTTGAGCAACGTGGTGACCGCCTGCCTGTAATGATATCCGGTACGATTACCGATGCATCAGGGCGTACGCTGTCAGGTCAGACCGCTGAGGCTTTTTACTACTCACTTCGCCATGCGCAGCCGGTTAGCTTTGGATTAAATTGTGCACTGGGGCCTGATCTATTGCGTCAGTATGTCGCTGACATAAGTGATATCGCCGAGTGTGCCGTATCTGCACACCCCAACGCAGGTTTGCCCAACGAATTTGGTGAATATGATATGGATGCCGATGAAATGGCTGAGCATATTGAAGAGTGGGCTAAAAGTGGTTTGTTGAACATCGTAGGAGGGTGCTGTGGCACAACGCCGGAACACATTCGCGCTATCAGCAATGTGGTTTCTGCGCTGGCGCCGCGAGCACCTAAGACACCAAAGCCTGCGTTGCGTTTATCCGGCCTTGAGCCGTTTGTACATTGAGGTAAACCATGACTCTGGCAAGCAGAAACTTTATTAACATTGGTGAGCGCACCAATGTCACAGGCTCAGCTGTTTTCAAACGCCTTATTCTTAATGAAGATTACGAAAAAGCCTTGGATGTAGCCCGTCAGCAAGTGGAAAACGGTGCACAGATCATTGATATCAACATGGATGAAGCCATGTTGGACTCACAAGCTGCCATGGTGCGTTTTTTAAATTTAATTGCCTCTGAACCGGATATCAGCCGGGTTCCGATTATGATTGATTCTTCAAAGTGGTCAGTGATCGAGGCGGGCTTAAAGTGCGTGCAAGGCAAGGCTATCGTTAATTCCATCAGCTTAAAAGAAGGGGAAGCGCCGTTCCTTGAACAGGCAAGGTTATTAAAGCGCTATGGCGCTGCCACCGTCGTGATGGCGTTCGATGAACAGGGACAGGCAGATACTGTTGAAAGGCGGGTAGCGATTTGTCAGCGTAGTTATGACTTGTTGGTGAACAAAATTGGTTTTCCCGCGGAAGATATTATTTTTGATCCGAATATCTTCGCGGTTGCCACCGGCATCGAAGAGCACAATAGCTATGCGCTGGATTTTATTGAAGCGACCCGCCAAATAAAGCAAAAAATGCCAGCGGCCTCTGTATCTGGCGGACTGTCAAATGTGTCCTTCTCATTCCGGGGCAATAATCCTGTGCGAGAGGCCATGCACTCGGTATTTCTCTATCACGGGATCAGAGCCGGGCTGGATATGGCAATCGTCAACGCCGGCCAGCTGGCGGTATATGACGATATTCCTGAGGAGTTGAAGCAAGCAGTTGAAGACGTCATTTTGAACCGTCACGAAGGGGCGACAGATGCACTGTTAGAGATTGCTCCCAAATACCAGGGCGATGGCCAAACGGTCGTAAAAGAAAATTTGGAGTGGCGAGATTGGCCGGTCAATAAGCGACTGGAGCATGCACTGGTAAAAGGCATTACTGATTTTATCGAAGAAGACACCGAACTGGCTCGACAGCAAGCTGACAAGCCCCTACACGTGATTGAAGGTCCCTTGATGGATGGCATGAACGTTGTCGGAGATTTATTTGGCGAGGGCAAAATGTTTTTGCCTCAGGTGGTTAAATCGGCGCGGGTGATGAAAAAAGCCGTAGCTTATTTGGAGCCCTACATAGAGCGGGAGAAAACTGCAGGCAGCAGCAATGGCAAAATCTTACTGGCTACCGTAAAAGGCGATGTGCACGACATAGGAAAAAACATCGTCGGTGTCGTGTTGCAGTGCAATAACTTCGAGATTATCGATTTAGGCGTTATGGTGCCATGCGACAAAATTTTGCAAAC
The DNA here is from genome assembly GCA_964228145.1 of Alteromonadaceae bacterium. Classification (GTDB taxonomy): domain Bacteria; phylum Pseudomonadota; class Gammaproteobacteria; order Enterobacterales; family Alteromonadaceae; genus Pseudobowmanella. The sequence goes on from CAXQZJ010000167.1 coordinate 10,284, forward strand.
AGCCAAAGCTGAAAATGTTGACATGATTGGCTTGTCCGGGTTGATTACGCCGTCGTTAGATGAAATGGTTTATGTCGCCAAAGAAATGCAACGACAGGGCTTTGAATTACCCTTATTGATTGGTGGCGCGACGACATCAAAGGCTCATACTGCGGTAAAAATTGAGCAACATTATGACCACCCGACAGTTTATGTGCCAAATGCTTCAAGAGCGGTTGGCGTATGTCAAAAATTGCTTAATCCGGAAAATCGGCAGGCGTTTCATTCTCAACTTAAAACAGAATACGAGACGGTACGCATGCAGCATGCCCGCAAAACTCCGCGCTCCGCGCCCGTTTCGTTGGCCAGAGCCAGGGACAATGCCTTTGTTGCAGATTTCAGTGACTATCGGCCCGTAGTGCCTCACCAATTAGGTGTCACGCCGGTGAGTGTGGGGTTGAATGTACTTAGAAAATATATCGATTGGACACCGTTTTTTCTAACCTGGTCTTTGGCTGGCAAGTATCCGCGAATCTTGTCCGATGAGGTTGTCGGTGAACAAGCGCAAACCTTGTTTGATGATGCCAATCGCATGTTGGATAGTGTGATTGCCAACGAAACCCTCAGTGCCCGTGGTGTGGTAGGGCTGTTTGCCGCTAATCGCGTTGAAGATGATATTGAGATTTACGCCGACGCAAATCGTCAGTCGCTGCTTGGCGTGGCCCACCACCTACGTCAGCAAACACAAAAGCCAAAAGGTGCAAACTATTGCCTCAGCGATTTTGTTGCGACTAAATCAAGCGCCATTGATGATTATATTGGTGCGTTTGCCGTAACCGCTGGCATCGGTGAAGATCAATTGGCGGCTCAATTTGAACAACAACATGATGACTATCAGGCAATCATGGTCAAAGCGGTAGCAGACCGGCTTGCAGAGGCGTTTGCCGAATATCTTCACGAGTTGGTCAGAAAACAACTGTGGGGATATGCGCAGGACGAAGATCTCGATAATGAGGAATTGATTCGCGAAAAATATCAGGGAATTCGGCCGGCCCCCGGCTATGCTGCGTGTCCTGAGCATACCGAGAAACAGCTGATTTGGGACTTGCTCGAGGTGGAAAAACACACGGGTATGACACTTACCGAAAGCTTTGCAATGTGGCCCGGTGCATCGGTATCAGGCTGGTATTTTGCACACCCACAGTCACGTTATTTTGCGGTGGCGGGAATTCAGGACGATCAAGTCGAGGACTACGCTCAGCGAAAAGGTTGGTCGTTG
>CAXQZJ010000168.1:0-3642 GCA_964228145.1 Alteromonadaceae bacterium
CAGCCACATCCCGGCACATGAGTCGTCTGCTGCGGCTGCTCCCTTCCGGGCCTGACCGAGTTCACAGAGTATCATTGCGGGAGGACCAAAGAGCCACCATTGATACGCCTTAACAGGCGGCGCGCATTATGCGATGTCCGCCCTTCATATGCAAGTCACTTTTGCTTTGAAAAGCGCTCTTCCGCCATAAGATTGGCGACAATATTGGTCGCATCGCCCGATTGCTCGGCACGCAAATAAATGTCGTTAAGGGTTTGACCTATTTGTTCGATATGAGCACGTAATGCTTCATTACTGCTCTGCTGGTTTTGATGATAAATATCTATCACCCCCCCAGCATTGATCACATAGTCCGGCGCGTAAAGGATATCGCGCTGGCTCAAGATAGCGCCGTGGCTTTCGTGAGCTAGTTGGTTATTCGCAGCCCCCGCAATTACCGATACCTTGAGTTGGTCCAGCGTGGTGTCATTGATCACAGAACCAAAGGCGCATGGTGCGAACACATCGGCGCTTACGGCATAGATATCAGCTGGGGCGACAACTTCAGCCCCCAATAGCTGTTGTGCTTTTTCAAGGTTGTCAGGGTATATATCAGTTACGATCAACTTGGCGCCGTCCTTATGTAGCAATTCGGCTAAGCGATACCCTACATGGCCTAAGCCCTGGATAGCCACAGTCAATCCTTGCAGGTCGCTACCTAAACGATGCTTTACCGATGCTTTAATACCTACGTAGGTACCATATGCCGTTGCTGGCGACGGGTTACCATCAGCTTCACCACCATGATAGGAATAACGAGCACCAATTCCGGCAACGAATTCACTTCGCTCAGCCATCAGCTTTAGGCTTTGCGGTGATATCCCTGAATCCTCAGCGGTCACATATTTACCACCTAAACTTTGTACAAAATCACCCATTGCATGCATTAATGCAGGTGTAATATCGCGGCGGGGATCGCCAATAATCACCGACTTCCCTCCGCCTTGTGGCAAATTCGCCATAGCAGACTTATACGTCATACCGCGGGATAGCCTTAGCACGTCATTCAGTGCTTCATCAGAAGAACTGTAAGGCCACATACGGCACCCGCCCAATGTCGGACCAAGGTTGGTATTGTGAACCGCAATGATGGCTTTCAGTCCGGATTTAGAGTCGTGGCAAAATGCCACATGTTCGTGATTATCAAACGCTGGGTGTTCGAAAATTGCCATAATATTTTTATTTATGTGTAGGGTGTCAAAGGCGCATATAGTAGCTTATGCCTTCGAGGACAGGTGTTGCTCAATAGGCTCGACCAGTGGACAAGATGGAAACAAAAAATTCCACTTTACGGCTTTTGTGCTGATGAATATCCTAATTTTAGGATTGAAAAAAACATAATTTTTCAGCATCCTAAGCAGGTTGATTCCCATTATACCTAAACTATGAAGCTGGATAAATTCGATAAACAAATTTTACGCACGTTACAAAAAGACGCCACTATCTCTATGGCTGAGTTGAGTAACCATGTTGGCTTGTCCCACACTCCTTGTTGGAGGAGAGTGAAACGCCTTGAAAAAGAAGGATTTATTCAACGGAAAGTGACATTACTCAACAATAAAAAACTAAACCTTGGGGTGAGCGTTTTTATTTATGTTTCACTTAAAAACCACGATGAGGGCGCACTCAATCAGTTTGAAGCAGCAGTGCAGGACATCAATGAGGTGGTCGAATGCCATACCACAAGTGGCGATAAAGACTATTTACTCAAGGTTATGGTGGAAAGCATCGAAGAGTACGAGTTGCTGCTGAAAAGTAAATTGACGCATTTGCCTCACGTTGATCACATCAGTTCAACGTTTGCCCTCAAGCAAGTGAAATACACCACTGAACTGCCGATAAAAGGCTAACCGCTTAGCATGAATAGCGCATTAAAGGACGTCGAGCATTGGCTCGACGAACTGGTTATTGGCCTGAATCTATGCCCGTTCGCTGCCCGACCTAGACGCCAAAACGCCATTCACATTGAAATTTCTCACGCGCAACGGAATGACGAGATAATAAAGCAGCTGGATACTGAGTTTTGCCGTTTGAGCAGCCAGGCAAGTATTGAAACTTCTTTACTGGTGCTTTGCGGCTACCATAGTGACTTTTTTACTTACTGCGACCTGTTATACCAAGGTGAGCGGCATCTTCAAAAATCAGGGTACGAGGGTACCTATCAACTTGCCAGCTTTCACCCTCAGTACCAATTTGCTGGTACTGAGCCCGATGACAAAGAAAACTTAACTAACCGGGCACCCTACCCAATTTTACATGTTCTGCGCGAAGATAGTCTGAGCAGAGTCATCGATCAATACCCGGATACTCACTTAATTCCGGAGCGTAATATTGAACAAATGAACCTGCTGACCTCAGCAGACATCCAGCGATTGTTTTATTGGCTAAAATGACCACCACTGAGTTAGTTGCATACCACATCCATTACTTAGCGGGCGTAAGTATCAAAAAACTAAGCGGCCGCTAGCAATCAGGCCCGACAATAATCCGACAAAGCCGATTAACAATCCACCGTATAAACCCAGAGTGCTGGCAATGCGATTGCTTCTTGTCGGCTTCAGACCGGTTTGCCTGGACAAGCCAGCCATCGCCACCTGCTGAGCGCGGCGAATTAACACAGACAGACCTGCTGCAAACACAGAGTAAGTTAGCAGAGGCCATAAGAAGCCCTCGGTTAACTCATAGGACAGCGCAAAGCAGACGCCAAACACCAGGATCCAGCCTATTTGCAGGTTACGAATCGACCTAAGTAAACGTTTATCTGATTCGAGTTGTAGGCGTTTTTCAACCATTTTGTGAGAAAAAAATACCGCTACAACGGCGACCAGCGAAGCAAACATTGCGCCACTTAACAACCAGGATAATTTGGCCAAGATGCCAGTCGGCTGAGCCACTGAGGCCGCAGCTGCCGCCTTAGGGGACGTAGCAATTGATGCCAGAACAATAGACGAAAAAGAGACCGTCGGTACGGTAGAAAGAATCACCTGTCCGAATCGGGATAACAAATCCTCTTTTAGTTTAGCTCTGGCTCGGGACAATTTTTGTCTGACCGCCTGTTCTGATATGCTCAGTAGATTGGCGACATGGGCGCTGGATTGTTGCTCGCGATAATAAAGCAGCACCACTTCCCTGCTCGCGGCAGGCAATTCGTCAATTAGCTGTTGCACAATGAGTTTGCATTGTTGGCGATTTAAATCCAGCTCTGCCGAGTGTTGCTGATTACAAAACTCAGCAAATACGCGTTCAGCCTCGTCGCTGTCTGCGCGTCTGACTACCTTGTTATCGCGCAGGTAATTCAGCGCCATGTGGCGTGATGTTTGCCGAACCCAGGGTAAAAAACTCTCTGGGTTTTTCAAACTACTCAGGTTCTGCCAACAGTTAATAAACACTGTTTGCGCAATATCCTCACTGGCATCAACGTCGCGCACAATATTCAGCGCGATAGTGGTAACGGTATTTTTGCTTGCCACAATCAGTCGTCCGAAGGCTTTTTGATCACCGGCTGATGCAGCCTCAACATCCATAGTTAATGAGTTCATATCGGCTATCCCTGATTAGGCAATATGTTTGACGTTAGGAAACCCTGTATTTGTGTGACTAACC
>CAXQZJ010000169.1:0-16115 GCA_964228145.1 Alteromonadaceae bacterium
GATTTGATCAGAATCGACAATATCCTGGGGCAAGTGATCATTGACCTCGGCAAAGGTCAGGTAGCCCTGTTCTTTACCTTTTGCGATCAGGAGTTTTACTTGCGACTGCTTGTTTGACACCATAAAGACTTCCGAAAGTTATAAATTTAAAAAATCGTTGCCGAAGCGGATTCGCCAGTATAGCAGAATCGCGCCTGTTTCATCTACACCAGGCCCTAACTTTGTGTACTTAATAACGCTTTTAGTTCCTGCTTTTCCTGCTCGCTCAATTGTCCAACCCGAGACTTGGCCAATAACTCTTCCATTCGGCTGTGTAGTTGCCGTTCCACCAACCTCGCAAAGCTGTCCCGATAGACCTGCTGACGACTTTGCTCAAACATTTGAGCAATGGAGTCATGGGCGCCAAGCTGGTCACTGACCAACAACTTACTCAGCTGGGCAAAGTCGTTGTGATCACGAAAATGCTCTAGCAATTGAGCACTGTTACTGCGCGGATTCGCGCTGCAGTAGCCATGAATCTCCGTCAGCAAACGAATCCCCGGGACTAAATCAGGGCTGAGTAATTCAGGTCGAACTTCTTCGCACTCACTGGCGATAGCCGGATGTTCCAACAATAACCGCAACAAAATACGTACCGGTGTAAGTTGTGACTTACCGGGCGCACCGCTTTGTAGCGCTCGTTTTGCCGGGGCAGACTCATTTGCCTTAGCAATATCCCGCTGTAAGTCAGTAACATAACGATTACTGCCGACAATAGAGGCTAATCTGTCTTCAAGTAACCGTTGCTGATTTTCCCCCGAGACTTGATCAATCAGCTTTTGCGCTTCACTCAGTAAAGCGGCTTTGCCCTCTTCACTACCTACATGGTGACGCTTTAGTAAATTTTCAAACATAAAGCGTGACACTGGTATAGATTCACGCTCGATGCGTTGCTCAAAGGCAGATTGCCCTTCCTGACGGACCATAGAGTCGGGATCTTCACCATCAGGCAAAAACATGAACTTAAGTTCCACTCCGTCCTTGAGATAGGGCAGGGCATTTTCCAACGCGCGCCATGCAGCATCACGGCCAGCTCGGTCACCGTCGTAACAGCACACCACCTGAGTGGTATTACGGAACAACAGTTGTATGTGTTCTGGTGTGGTTGAGGTGCCCAAGGCGGCAACGGCGTAATCAATGCCGTATTGGGCTAACGCCACCACGTCCATATAGCCTTCGACCACCAATACACGCTGTAATGTACGGTGTGCCTGGCGGGCCTGAAACAAACCATATAATTCGCTACCTTTAAAGAAGATGCGGGTTTCCGGTGAGTTCAGGTATTTGGGGCCATCCTCATTATCGAGTACCCGTCCGCCAAAGCCGATAACACGCCCGCGGCGATCCCGGATGGGAAACATGATGCGGTCACGAAAAAAGTCGAAACGCCGGCCTTTGTCGTTTTGAGTAATGATTTTTAAATCTAATAGTTGCTGTTGTCGTTCTGGCGTATTGCCAAACGCAGCAAGCGCGCCATCCCACTCAGGCGGGGCATAGCCAATGCCAAAGCGTTTCACCAGTTCGCCGGATAACCCCCGGTTCTTCAGGTATTCGATAGGGCGCTGCGCCCCTTGATGGTGCTTCAGTTGATGAGCGAAGAACTGCGCGACCTTCTCCATCAAAGCGTAATCGTCTTCTTTTTGCTGACGCTTCTCACGCTGCTCGGCAGGGTTGATATTGCGGCCTTGTTCCCGAGGGACATCGACACCATGGTAGCGGGCTAGTTCTTCAATGGCATCAGGAAATTCGAGACGGTCGTATTCCATGATAAACGACACCACGTTGCCGTGGGCGCCGCAGCCAAAACAGTGATAAAACTGCTTGTCCTGACTGACCGTGAAAGACGGTGTTTTTTCATTATGGAACGGGCAGCAAGCCTGATAATTTTTGCCTGCTTTTTTCAGTTTTACCCGGTTGTCTACAATATCGACGATATCGCTTCGGGCAATAAGGTCGTCAATAAAGTCACGAGGGATTCTGCCTGCCATAGTCCGTTTTTATTCTGGTGTGTTTATACGCAACAAGCCGTACCTTCAATGAAGGCACGGCTTGTGTCAATAACCTTTTGAAAACTAAAGGTTATGTCTATTGGGTGAGGCGGCTCTTAATCACGCCGGACAACTTACCCATATCAGCACGGCCTGCGACTTTGGGCTTCAATACGCCCATCACTTTGCCCATGTCCTGCATGCCACTGGCTTGCGTGTCGGCGATGGCCTGGTCTATCAACTCAGCGAGCTCTTGTTCAGACAATGGCTGGGGCATAAAGTCTTCAAGTACAGTGATTTCCGCCAGTTCGATATCAGCCAAATCCTGACGGTTGGCATCCTGATACTGTTGGGCGGCATCTTTACGCTGTTTAATCATTTTAGTCAGTACAGCCAACACCTCTGCTTCATTCAGAGTAGTACGACCATCGATTTCTTTTTGTTTGACCTCAGCTAACGCCATACGGATAGTGCCCAGACGCGGTTTATCCTTGGCGCGCATTGCATCTTTTTGTGCTTCTTTTAATCTTTCTGTCAGATTCATCTCGGTTGCTCCGGTATAGCGATAAAAAAGGGGCACATAATGCGCCCCCTTTTTGGTGAGATAACTCGCTTAGTACAATTTTACGCGACGAGCGTTTTCACGAGCCAGTTTCTTCAAATGACGCTTTTTAGCTGCTGCTTTTTTGCGCTTACGTTCCCAAGTAGGCTTTTCGAAGAATTCGCGACGGCGTACTTCTGACAAGATACCTGCTTTTTCACAAGAACGTTTGAAACGACGTAAAGCTACGTCAAATGGCTCGTTTTCTCTTACTTTAACGATTGGCATTAAAATCTCACCTCAAAAAATCTTTGCAATTACGATGCATTTGCAACCCGAAAAAGGGGTGCCTGTTTAAAAATGGTGCGGAATTTTAATCATATCAGCGGCGCTTGTAAAGTCATTCGGTCAGAAAGATAGCGATTTATCTGCTCAACAGGTAAAATGCCGCGCAAATTCAGAGAGTAATGAAGGCTATGCGGGTTTTAGGTATAGAAACATCCTGTGATGAAACAGGTATTGCCATTGTCGACAGCGAACAAGGCTTATTGTCCCACCAGTTGTACAGCCAGGTCAAACTGCATGCTGATTACGGCGGCGTGGTGCCGGAATTGGCCTCTCGCGACCATGTACGTAAAATTATTCCGTTAATCAAAAACGCGTTACAACAGGCCCATTGTCAGGCCGACGATATTGATGGCATTGCTTTCACTCAGGGGCCTGGCTTGGTAGGTGCGCTGCTGGTTGGGGCATCGGTGGCCAGAGCGCTCGCCTTTGCCTGGGACAAACCTGTTATCGGTGTCCACCACATGGAAGGACACTTATTAGCCCCCATGCTGGAAGATAATCCACCGCCGTTTCCGTTTGTCGCCTTGCTGGTCTCAGGCGGCCATTCCATGTTGGTCGACGTTCAGGGTATCGGCCAATACCAAGTCCTTGGCGAATCAATTGATGACGCTGCAGGGGAGGCATTCGATAAAACTGCTAAATTACTTGGCCTGGATTACCCCGGAGGACCTATGTTGTCCAAGCTCGCCCAGCAAGGTCGGTCGGAACGCTTTACCTTTCCCCGCCCAATGACCGACAGACCGGGTTTGGATTTTAGCTTCAGCGGCCTTAAAACTGCCGCTGCTAACACGATTCGTGAACAAGATAACAGCGAGCAAACCCGCGCTGACATCGCCCGTGCATTTGAAGATGCGGTGGTCGATACGCTGATGATCAAATGTCGACGGGCGCTAAAGCAAACTGGCCGCAAGCGCATCGTGATTGCCGGTGGGGTTAGTGCCAACCGTCACCTGCGCGAGCAGTTATCCGTATTAGCAAATAAAATCAACGGCGAAGTGTTTTATCCGCGCCTGGAATTTTGTACTGATAATGGCGCTATGATTGCGTACGCTGGTCTGCAACGCTTGATGGCCGGTCAAACCACACCGGCAGATGAACGTGTCTTGCCTCGTTGGCCACTGGACAGCCTGCCTCCGGTTTAACTGTGTCGATAGGGCAGCCAGCTATTCGTTGGTTTTGCCCTTATCCCAGACTTTGCCTTCTTCACCGCGCATCAAGCGACCAATGTTATGCCGATGGCGGGCGATAATTAAAATCGACAACATGGCAACAGGAATGGTGTATTGGGGTTTTATCAGCCAGGTATACAGGGGTGCCATTACCACAGTCACCAATGCGGATACGGAAGAATAGCCGGTAAGAAATAAACTCCCCGCCCAAGTGAAAATCAACAGGCCACTCAGGTCCAGACCAATCGGCAGCATTGCGCCTAGAGCCGTTGCCACCGCTTTCCCCCCTTTAAAACCGAAATAGAGAGGGAAGATATGGCCTAAACAAGCAGCAATGGCAATCCAGCCCAACATCACCGGGGTTAACCCGATAAAATAGCCAGTCCAGACCGGTATGGTGCCTTTGAGAATATCGGTAACCAACACCAGTGCAGCAGGCAAACGCCCGCCTAAACGGAACACATTAGTCGCACCAGGGTTTCTGGAGCCATGCAAACGAGGGTCAGGCAAGCGGAACAGCTGACTTATCAACACGGCACTGGATATTGAGCCTGACAGATAGGCAAAAACCAGCATAACTAGAAACAGTACGGCCATTTTATCCTTGTGCTAAACGGGGTACACTGCACCACTCACATTTTAGCCATCACCATACCTGAAAGTGGGTGAAAAGGCAGCAAAAACTAAGAACTTAGGACCTCCGACGAGATGGATAAAATCACTATTAGTGGTCTGCAGGTAAACAGCTTGATTGGTGTTTACGATTGGGAGCGACAGGCAAAGACAAACCTTACGGTCGATGCCGTGTTATATCACGACCTCACCGAAGCGGCATTGTCGGACAATGTTGAAGACACGCTGGACTACGCTCAGGTTGCAGCAAGTATTGAAAAGTGTGCGGCGGAATCGTCATTTCAATTACTGGAAGCGCTGGCCGCGCAGATGATCAGCGATTTGTTTGCGCAATTTAACCTTCAACGTGTTGCCATTACCATCAGCAAGCCCGGTATATTGCCGAATGCAGATAATGTTGCTGTACATTTGGAGCGTCAACGCTAGTGACTACCATCTATATTAGCTTGGGCAGCAACATTGAGCGCCATAAACACATAAATGCCGGTGTGGCTGGACTACTCAAACACTTTGAGGATGTCGCATTATCACCGGTGTATGAAAGCGAAGCGGTAGGCTTTGAGGGAAGTCATTTTTACAATTTAGTCGCCAGTGCGAAAACGTCTTTGAGTATCGCCGAGGTGGTGGCGATCTTAAAAGAGATCGAAGATAACAACGGTCGGGTACGGGGCGGTGAGAAGTTTTCAGCCCGCACATTGGATTTGGACCTACTCATGTACGACCAGCAGGTGTGTGATACGCCGGTCGAGCTACCCAGAGATGAGATCCTCTACAATGCCTTTGTGCTGCGTCCATTGCAGGATATCGCTCCACAGCTTAATCACCCTCAAAAACATCAAACCATGGCGCAGTTGTGGCAAGGCTTTGACAGTCGCGAGCAATCGCTATGGCCTGTTGACTTCGACTGGCATCAGGTCACCCGACAGCAAGGATAGTTATGTCAGTCACGGAAATTATTGTATTAGCCCTGATTCAGGGTATTACTGAGTTCTTGCCTATCTCCAGCTCCGGCCATTTGTTGTTGCCGGCGCAATTATTGGGCTGGACTGAACAGGGCCTGGCGTTCGATGTGGCAGTGCATATCGGTAGCTTATTAGCGGTGATTATTTACTTCCGGCAAGACATCGGACAAATGATTGTGGCCTGGTTCGGCTCCTTGGCCGGTCGTCATACCGACAATAGCAAATTGGCTTGGCTAGTGATTTTGTCCACTTTACCGGCGGTAGTATTCGGCTTTTTGTTTAAACCCTATATTGAGGTTTATGCGCGTTCTGCGTTGGTGGTGGCGTGCACGACGATAGCGTTCGGCTTGCTGCTTTGGTGGGCCGATGCCAGCTCAAAACAAACCAAGAACATCTATCAGTTAACTTGGAAAACAGCTCTTTTTATTGGTTTTATGCAGGTTTTAGCCATTATTCCCGGCACGTCGCGAAGCGGAATCACCATGACCGCGGGGCTGATGGTGGGCTTGAACCGCGAATCGACAGCGCGTTTTTCATTTTTGTTGTCGATTCCAACCATTCTTGGCGCGGGCGTGCTGTTATCATTAGATTTAGCTGCTGAACCCGCGCAATTTGACTGGGTGGCCATGGGCTTAGGCGTGCTATTTTCATTTATCAGTGCGTATGCTTGCATTGCATTGTTCTTAAAATGGATTAACAAAATAGGGATGCTGCCGTTCGTCATTTATCGCTTGTTGTTAGGGGCAGTGTTGTTGGTATTCGTATTTGGATAAGGAAACACCATGAGTGAAGACACCATATTTGGCAAAATAATCCGCCGTGAAATACCGGCTGAGATTCATTACGAGGATGAGCTCGCACTGGTATTCAGTGACGTTAACCCTCAGGCACCAGTACACTTGTTGATCATTCCGAAAAAGCCGATAGCGACCATCAATGACATCACCGAAGATGAGCGCATGGTGGTAGGTCACCTGTTTCATGTCGCGTCAAAAGTTGCGCAACAACAGGGTTTTGCTGAACAAGGTTACCGAACAGTGATCAACTGCAATGACTATGGTGGACAAACTGTTTACCACCTGCATGTGCACTTATTAGCTGGTAAACCGCTGGGCTGGCCGCCATATCAGGACAGCCTTAAAAAAGGATAAAAAAAGGGCCACATGAGTGGCCCTTTATCTAGCGGTAGGCTTATAAGTTAAGCACTGATTTACCTTGCTCAAAGGTGATGTCGACTGGTATATCCGCGGCGGTAAGTCGCGCCAGATCTTCTTCGAGTTGGGGTTTAATCAGGCCCATTTGTGAAACAAGCTCATCGACACCCTGATAATCACCATCACCCTGTAAGGTCAGGATTTTGTTCGAGAGTGCATCGATCGCTTCACTCATTTTTGCCATGTTGACGCTATAAAGTCCTTGCTCGTTGCGCTCGAACGCACCGAACTCGTTAAAGAAATTAAAGCGGATCATGTTGGCTTTACCGTGGGCACTGGAGGCGCCAAACCGGACGCTGCGGAAAATGCCGGCCATAAAGGTGACATAATAATCTTCCAATACGCCTTGTTCGATAACTCCTGCCTCAAGTAGCTGGCGCACCATATAAAGCCCAAGAATATCAGCTTTACCTTCTTCTAATGCAGAAGCATGCTCCTTGAGCGCACCACGCACGGTGCCGGATCCATCCAGGGTGTTTTTGATTCCCAGCCCATGTGCGACTTCATGGAACATGGTATTAGCAAAAAATGCATCAAAGGTGATGTGCTTACGCTGTTCTGGCGCAATTAACTGCTCACTGATGGGTAATAATATGTGGTCAAATTTCGCGCGCATAGCGTTCTTTAACTGCAAGCGGCGCGTGCCTTTTTCCAGCTGAACCTGTTCATCGTTGGGCAAGTTTATTGCGATGGTTTTACTGCCTGCGTTGGAATGCCCTGCATAATAGATGACGTCATAGGCATTGAGGTCGGCATCAGTACCTGGTGTCTCCTGTTTATACTCTGGGGCAACTGGCAGGCCTTTTTGTAATGCAGGCAACCACTGTGCGAACCTGGCGAGCCGTTCACTCCATGCCATATCTTTTACCAGAACATAAGATTCGAACGCCGCGCGATAGCCAAATAATTGATCTTCATAGGTTTCAATCGGGCCGATCACCACTTCTACCGGATTTGTTTTCATATCCATCCAGGCCATGTCAGACGGTTGGTAGTCGTCGCTCAACAGGGCATCGGCGCGTAGCAACAGGTAAGCAGCAAATTCCTTATCATCAGCCAGTGTCGAAGCTTCGCGCAACAAGTTGGCCGCTTCGGTTAGCTGAGGTTTGAAGGCTTCAGAGTAAGGAACGCTATATAACTCACCCTTTTCATCGCGTTTGACCATCGAATACAGGCCGTCTTTGTCTTCAAAACTGGCGGCTTCGAACTCTTCTTTGGTCATGTCTTGTGGGTAGAAAAAGGCGCCCTTTGGCTTTTCGTCTACACCGCTTAAGAAGGGTTGGTCTCCGTTGAGGCGGTCCCATGGCCCATAGTTAATGTCTGCAAACTGACGCACTTTATCGTCGCTGAGATTATCCAAGAGCGAAGACTTGGATTTGCCATATGCTTGCAACCAAAAGAGCTCATCCATGATCTTCGAGGCATCGATGAGTTTGGTTAACATGACCTTTTGATTGACACTCAGGTGGTTAAGATTTGAAGTCAGCTTGACCGGGTGATAGATATCCAAGCGTTGCTCAGCTGCAGGCAGCAGGCTAAGCGCAGCAGATTGCTGAACAGATTCCGCAGGCTCGGAAGCCGGTTGGCAGGCGCTAACCACCAGTGCGCTGGCGATCGCTGTACACAAGGCTTTTATTTTCATTCATGTCTCCTTGATAGGTCAGAACTGTTATCCAGTTGTAAAAAATTTTTAACCTAGTTAGCTTATCATTGACCCATCACAATAAATAACGAATTTAACCTGTTGGCAGGCACATTTTACATTGCAACCATTGACGCTTTGGGGCAACCTTGGTCGATAACACATAAGTGATGGGTTTCAATCACTTTTTATAAGACCGCCCCGCGTTTTTTCGAATTTAGGTATATACTGGTTCACGCATAAACGCGAAGGTTTAAGGGAGATTTTGATGTCCACAGAAAATGCCCTGTTGACGATACTAACAGAGAAAATTAACAACGATACCCTGGTGCTGCCAACATTGCCTGCCATTGCCTTAAAGGTAAGAAAAGCAGCAGATGATCCGGACACCAATCTGAATAAAATGGGTGAGGTGATTGGTCAGGACCCTGCGCTTACCGCACGGATCATGAAGATCGCTAACAGCGCCTATCTGGGCCGATCTGTTAAAGTGGAGAGTCTGCAACAGGCCGTCACGCGAATTGGTTTACGTCAAATCAAAAACATTGCTACGGCGTTGGCGATGGAGCAACTGTTTGTCTCCAAAAACGATATCGTTAAAGGGTATCTGGACAAACTTTGGACACGCACCGTGGATATTGCTGCCAATGCCATGGCGGTCTACGCCTTTTACAAGGAAAACCCACAGAAAAACAAAAATCTGAATATGGATTCCCTGACCTTGGCGGCCTTGGTTCATAACATTGGTGTGTTGCCGATCTTAAGTGAAGCAGAACGCCACGAAGAAGTTTTTGCTAATCCGACGTTTTTAAATGTGGCTATCCAAAAACTGGCCGGAAAGCTAGGCGCGGCAATCCTCAAAGAGTGGGGCTTCAGTGCTGAATTGGTTGAGGTGTCTGAACAATGGCGCAACCTGAAACACCAAACCGCGCAGCATTCCTATCTTGATTTTGTTCGTTTAGGTGCTGCGTTATCAGGCTCAATTACCAGTCATAAAGACGATGTGCTGAATCTGACTCAGCAAAAAGGCATTGTGGAAGATTTGTCAGTACTTACCAGTGACGAGTTTGCTGAAATCAGAGATAACGCAAAATCAGTCTTCGCCTAAATTACAATACACGAAAAAAAACGCTGGTTTTCACCAGCGTTTTTTATGTCTCATTATTTTTCCTCAAGGGAATAGCGGGTAACAAATTCAAATAGCAATTTGACGTTTTGCTCGAGTTGTCTTTGCAGTCGCCCATCCAGAATTGGCAGCAGTTTATCGAGGCGATCAAACTGTGTATGCCAAATCATCCCCCAATGCTTTTCTTTAAAGCGATCGCAGGCGGTAAGGTTTTTTTCGTCGAGGCAGGTCCAGAGTGCGCTATTGATAGTTTGTGAGTAGCCATCGTTGCCTCGCTGACCTTTAATCTCGAAGTTGGTGGCCTCCAAATAAGCGATGGGTACGCCTGAGCAGGCAAAGGGCGCATGATCGGACCATCCGCCGGTGACGCCTTCTGGATAGCCGGGGAATGCTGCATGTCGCTGATGGGCCTGGGCCCCGAATAATTGAGCTGATAATGCCAGCAATGCGTCGCGTAGTTTCGGATCGGCATTAAACGAGGGGGTGTCAATACCACGACAGGCATAGGGTTTGGTATGGGCGCTGTGGATGTAGAGCTTATCGCCGCCAATAATTGTGTCTAAGTTGATCATACCGCTCAGTTGTCGGGTATGGTCGGCATTTTGGGCAACATAAGCGCGGGCACCTTGTAGACCCACTTCTTCTGCTCCCAAGGCAACTAAACGAAGGTTCACCGGAAGCGTTACGCCTTCAAGTTGAGCCGATAGGGCGAGTAACGCAGCGACTCCTGAACCATTATCAATACTGCCCAGTGATCCTTGCTTCTCTCCTGTCGAGTCATAGTGAGCGGCAATCACCAAGGTTTCTGACCCCAGACCGTTAATGTCGATAAACAGGTTCTCAGAGCTAAACGGCTTATTCCGCAGAGTAAATTCGAATGCCTGTCGCTCAACCTGATAACCCATCGACTGCCATTGTGAGGCAATCCAGTTTGCAGCTTGTTTTTCCGCTTCTGAGCCTGGCGGTCTCGCCCCTATGCCTTGTTCAGCATCGGTCAGGGGTAGCAGGTAATCCCACGGATCCTGCGAGGGCGTGGATTGACAGGCGGTGAGTCCAAGTGTACTTACCAGGGCTACCAGAAAAGCAGTTTTCAGAGCTTTATGCATAATCATATTCAGTCGGTGACAATGGCGACACAGTGTAAAAGCTTGAGGGTGAAGTGCAATCACTTCACCGCTGATTAATCCGTTTTTTCTGCTCAATCGCGTCTATAAATTGTAACCAAATGATCAGTCTGCATTGCGCTCACAAGGCAAGTCGCTCAGGTATTCGACAAATTCAACTTCAAAGCCTGCCGGGTCAATAAAGTATACGTTGCGTCTGAAGGCGTGTTCAGGCCCCCATTTGGCAACTGGGTATCCGGCTTGTTGTAAGCGCTGAACCGTCGCTTTTAAATGCAGTGTCACATAGCAAAAGTGCGCCAGGCCGATTTGATGCCCGTCAAGCTGACGGTTGGTCTGCTCACCATTGTCGCTAAGGGCAATGTAGTGATTATCGTCGCCAAAATGTAACCAGCGTCGGGGCTTGCCATACCAGTCACTGTGACCTTGTTGGCGGATTCGCCAGTGAGGAAAGGCGGCGCGGTAAAAATCCAGCATAGCCTGCATATCATTGACGACTAAATTGATGTGCTCCAAATACATAGTCGCCCCCTATTTATTGCGCATCGTGTAATTAAACAGTGCGAACAGTTCTTGCCAAAGGTTATTTCCGGGTGTGCGTGACTGACTCATTTTGTTCTCCTTGTGTTAACGTCAATGGCATGATAAAACCTCAAGTTAAGTTGAGGTAAAGCGCTTTTTTATTTTTTATGGCTGAAGCAAATTGGTCGGTAGGGAAAGTTGCCAAACGTGCGGGTGTTGCGGTTAGTGCGTTACATTTTTATGAGCAAAAAGGCTTGATTCGCAGTTGGCGTAACGCCGGCAATCAGCGGCGCTACAAATCAGATGTGCTACGCCGGATTGCAATTATAAAAGTGGCTCAAAAGGTCGGAATCAGTTTAGAAGAAATCGCCGCGGTATTTAGTCAATTACCCTCGCAACGCAGTCCTGACAGGGAAGATTGGGCGAAAATGTCGGCGCTGTGGAAACAAAAGCTGGATCAGCGAATCGCTTATTTACGTGGACTAAGTGAGTCTATGACATCCTGTATTGGTTGCGGTTGTCTGAGTATGCAGTCATGTCCCTTATATAATCCGCAAGATAAGTTAGCAGCAAAGGGCAGTGGTGCTGTGCTGTTAACGGATGACGGGCAATAAAAAAGCGAGCTATGCTCGCTTTTTTAATCGTTGTTTAGCTTAATGGCCAATCGAAGCGGATAAATCTTTTTGAGCTGCTTCACGCTGTTTTTCTGCCTGCACGAACTTAGCCCATTGGTTGGCCATGCGTTCGCTGGTTTTGAATTCCTCTGCTTTGGCAAGTTGGTCCAACGCCGTGTTGTATTCACCCAAGTTAAAATGCGCCATGCCCTTCACCAGATACATGGTGCCAGGCTTACTTAACTTGCCTTTGGCAATCGCGCGATCGGCGGCTGCCAATGCTTCTTTATTGCGGTCGGCGTTAAGTAATAGTTGCGCTAACTGGGCGTCAAGCTCGCCGTCATCGGCGAGTTCCGCTGCGGCCATGAGTGCCGGCACTGCTTTATCGATTTCTTTTGCCAACTGCCAGCTTTGGGCCAGGAAGGTCAGGTTCTTGAGGTTTCTTTCCAGTTTTCCTTCTGCAATGGCCTGTTCCATCATCTGAGCACCTTTATAGGGGATGCGATGGTAGTAATAAAGCTGAGCCAGATTGAACAGATCATCACCTTTGGTGAGGTAACCTTTTTGCAAGGCGGTCTCCATGATCGCAAGCTGCTTATCTTCTTCGCCTAACTCGCCATACATCCCAGCAAGTTGTACCCAGTACTCCGGCTTATCAAACAGTTGCACCATAGTGACCAAAACGTCTTTCACTTTCTCTGGCTGCTTTAACTCAAAGTAAATTGCGCGTTGCAGAACAAACCAGTTCTCATTAACCGCAAAGCCTTCGGCTTTGGTTGCAGCGATGGCTTGTTCTATCTGGTTGGCAGCGCTGCTGTAATCCTTTAACTGATAATAAGCTTGTGCTTTGAGCATCATGTTTTTGGCCGGTACTTCGCCTTTTTGCAAGCTTTCCCATTGGGTCAGGGTGTCGATACTGGCCGCATAATCACCTTCAATAAGCTGCAATTGGGCCAGCGACATCAGAATACCTTGTTCAAAGGTTTCTGGGATGTTGTTAAAGCTCACCGCAGTTTGGAATGCTTCGATGGCTTGGGCCATTTGCTCTTCACCATAGTAGATAAAGCCATAAAAGTTATACATCATGGCTTTTTCATACTCATTCATTGAGTCTGCCTTGCCTTTGACCACGTCAAGAATGCTGATGGCTTCCCCGACGTTACCCGCGTCAGCAGCTTCCTGAGCACGCGCAAGTTGGTCGTAGACCTTCATGCGCAATGTGGGTACCTGACGGGTTTTATACTGTTTGGTGGCTTCCTGGGCGTGTGCAACAGCGTCACCGATCATCGCCGGTGCAACTAATACGCAGGCGACAACCCCAAGGGTTAAAAGGCTACGAACGACTTGATTTACTTTGTTCATCATAAGCTCCGTTAAAGCTCGAATGTCACTTTGACCTGCACGCCGCCGACTTCGGTTGATTCACCATTAACGACACGAGGCTTGTATTTGTATTTAAGTACTGCATCCATGGCATTTTTTTCAAAAATACCCTGAGGTTGTGCATCTACGACAATTGGGTCGCGCACTGAACCGTTTTTAGTGACGGTAAACTCCACCACAACCCATCCTTCGATACCGCGAGATTGCGCCATGCGCGGATACACAGCAGGCTGTCTTACGATGGGCAAATAGTCACCGTCGCTGGATTCCAGCGATGGACCACCATCGAGTGCCATGTTGGTATCTACTGCTGCGGTAAAGCTGGTTGAAGATGCACTGGCATCTGGCGTAGGTGAATCCAGCTGAGGGGCCTCCATTTGTGGTGGCGGCTCCTGAGGCTTAGGTGGCTTCTTGGGTTTACTTTCTTTTTGTTTCACCACTTCTTCAGGCTTTACCCTGACAAAATCCAGCACCCGGCCTTGTGGCGGCTCCGACATTGCGGTGTCGCCACTTTTAATCAGGGACTGCATTAAATAGAACAGACCCAAAGTGACGGCAGCCGAAAATGCCAGAGCAAGTAATAAACGTACAATTCCAGGCATGGTTACGGCTCTTGCGCTGCAATGGAGACGTCTTCGATACCAGCGGCGCGTGCGGCATCCATGACTTTAATCAAGACTTCGGTAGTGGCTTTACGATCCGCTTGAATAACCACAGTACCTTGTGGGTTTTCAGCATATAAACGCTCAATGTTGGCTTGCACCGCACGGGCGTCAACCTGACGTTTATTAATCCAAATTTCACCTTTATCACTGATCGCAACCAGAATATTAGCTCGCGGCTTTGATACTGCTGTGGCGGCATCCGGACGATTGACGTCGATACCGGCTTCCTTAACAAAAGAGGCGGTAACGATGAAGAAGATCAACATGATAAATACAACGTCCAACATGGGCGTCATATCGATCTGCGCCTCATCTTCTTCCACCATGTTCATAAATGACTGTTTCATAGTCTTTACTCGCTTTTAGTCGCGTGAATATCAAGCGCATCTTCTAGATGTTGGCGCTCTTTTTTCGCAGTTCGGGTTAACCAGGTGGTAGCGAAAACGCCGGAAAGGGCGCCGACCATACCTGCCATGGTTGGAATTGTGGCTTTTGATACACCAGAGGCCATAGAGCGGGCGTTGCCCGAGCCTGAGGCGGCCATCACATCAAATACTTCAATCATCCCTGTCACTGTGCCCATAAGGCCAAGTAGGGGACACAGAGCAACCAATGCCTGTATCACAGGAAGGTTGCCGGACAATGCCATGCTTACGCGAGACACCATCGCTGTGCGTATTTGGTGGGCGTTCCAGGAGCTGTGATCAGCACGCTGATTCCAGCGCTTAATCACCTCTTCACGGTACTTTTTATGCCAAATGGTCAAGTACAGTGAGCGCTCAAGGATCAAAAGCCACATGACGAATATCAGGATGCCGATGACCAGCAGCACCTGGCCGCCGGTTTCGGTAAAGTCGCGTATGGCTTCGATAAAATCCAGCATAATGGCTTAGCCTCGCTCAGCGCGCTCAGCAATCACGCCTGCAGCTTGTTCCTGCAGAATGTGAATAATGTTTTTACTGCGGGTATGCAGCATGGCGTATAGCAGGGTCATCGGAATTGCAACAACCAGACCTTGAACTGTGGTGGTCAGTGCCGTTGAAATACCGCCAGCCATCAACTTAGGGTCACCGGTACCAAACAAGGTAATTTGCTGGAAGGTAATAATCATACCTGTCACCGTACCTAATAGACCCATCAGTGGCGCGATAACTGAAATCATTTTGATCAGAGTCAGGTTACGCTGCAACTTCGGCATCTCAGCCAGAATGGCTTCTGTCAGATGCAATTCCAGTGCCTCGGTGTCGGCATTAGGATGCTGGTCGCGTACCTGCATCACACGGCCGAGGGGGTTATTGCCTTTCGGCGTGTCTGACTTAAGCTGCTTATTAATTTTCTGACGCACCAAGAACAAGGTGATCATGCGTTCAAGGGCAAGCAGTAAACCAACCGCACCGACCGCCAGAATGATGTAACCGATTAAACCACCGAACTCGACACGTTCCATAAAGGTAGGCGCTTGTACCAACAAGCCCAGAATTGAACCACCAGTTGGGTCGATACCAAATTTGACCAGCTCACCAGAAGAGCTCTCCAGGGCTTCAGCGGAGGCCAGGAATCTGTCAACTGGCTGACGTTTAAGCTCCAGTACCGAGTTGGTGTTGCCATCGAACTCCAGGTATTTACCGTCCGCAACCATGGCCAATGGGCCAACGCGCACGATTGATTTTTGCGTGCGATTGCCATCCGCTTCAATTACTTCGGCAGTAAAGCGAGTCACTTTGCCGGACTCTGTCATCTCGCGCTGAATTTCAAACCAGACGCGCTCGATTTCTTCAATCGAAGCCATTTGAGAGCCAGTACCCATTGATTGGGCCAACTCATCAAGAAACTCACCGCGGCCAGGAATTTGTGCTGAAATCATTGAGTTAGCAAACTTACTGCGAGTATCGCCAGCAACCTGCTGCAATACACCAAATAACTCTTTTAACGAGCCTTTCCGCTCATCCAGTGCTTGTTTCAGATCAGCCAGTTTAAAGTCATTCTCTTCACTGCTGGTTTCCAGTTGTTCTGATAAACGCTCTTGAGCTGCTAAGCGCGCGCGGGCGTCACGTAACATCGCGTCTTGCTCGGCAACTTTTGCCGCAAACTCTTTTTCGCGAGCTTCGTTTTGTTTGTACTGTTCAAATTTACCCTGCTCAAGTTGTT
>CAXQZJ010000170.1:0-19106 GCA_964228145.1 Alteromonadaceae bacterium
TTCCGATCTGAAGCAAACTCATGGTTGGGTCTATTTCACGCTTTCTGCGTTCTTCGAATACGCGGTTGGCCAATGTCCATATATCGCCAGCCGGAATAAAGAAGTCTTTACGTTCGCCTGGCACTAAATGCTGTTTTACTAAACGCCAAGACTGAAGTTCTTTTAACCCCATGCTGGTATTGCCGCGTGAGATATTAAGCGCATCCGAAATTTCCTGGGCGGTGATAGGTTCTTCGTTTAATACTATTAATGCGAGTATTTGACCAACGGTGCGGTTAAAGCCCCAGCGACTACCCATCTCGCCAAAGTGCATGACGAAGGATTCGGTGTTTTGATCTAAGGTCATTCTTTTAAATTGTTTGTATTTTCAGAAATTTCTGAAAGTTTAGTCGGGTATTTGATCAGGATCAAGACTTTTTGCGTGAATTCGAGCTTAGCAGTGGGCATTCAATGAACGGTTTTTTCTATCAAAGTGATAGGTTTAACCATTTTTTATTCTGCGCCTAAACTACGTATCGTAGGGGAGATATACAAAGGAGCAATTATGGTCTCAGTCAAACAGATTTACTACGCGCTGGCAGTGGAAAAAACCCGTCATTTTAAAAATGCTGCGGATGCCTGCAATGTTAGCCAGTCAGCGCTTAGCTCTGCCATTGCTGAAATGGAAAGTCAGTTAGGGCTCAAAATCTTTGAACGTGATAACAAACGTGTGTTGGTCACGCCGATTGGCCAGCAGGTGCTGGATAAAGCGCGTTCTATTCATCAACAGGTTGATGAGTTGCACAAGTTATCAGACAGCTTGAAACAGCCATTGTCCTATCCGATGTCCGTCGGCGTCATTCCGACTATAGGGCCCTACTTATTGCCAAAAGTGCTACCGACGGTGCGCCGGGAATACCCCGATTTTAAACTCTCGATTGTAGAAGAACAGTCGCAACTGTTGGTGGAAAAGGTACGCTCCGGCGAAATAGATACGGCAATCATTGCTTTACCCTACGACACAGATGGTTTACACGCATTTGAATTTTGGCAGGAGGATTTCTTCTGGGTGATGCATAAGGACGATGAAGCGCAAATCATGCAGCAAATTGCCGAGAATCACCTGGAAAACCTCAATTTGTTATTGCTCAAAGAGGGCCATTGCCTCAAAGACCATGCCTTAAGTGCATGTAATTTAAGAGATGCACAGCAGGACGGGTTGGCAGGTACCAGTCTATATACTCTGATTCAGATGGTGGCTTGCAGAATGGGCGCAACACTGGTGCCGCAAATGGCGTTAGATCAATTAATGTCAGACAACTCAGAACTGACCGCTCACGCGTTGCAAGAGCGTGGTCCACACCGTCGTATCGCGTTTGTTACCCGACTTAATTACCCGGCAGTTGCGAACATTGAAATTTTAATGAAATTGTTTAAAAAACGATTGCAAAGTTGCCCTCTGCCACCTTTATCCTGACAGAGGGCGAGGGAATCATTCGGCGGGTAAGATGACTTTGTCGATGACATGGATAACGCCATTACTGCCCATGATGTCTGTTTTTACCACGCTGGCATTGTCGACCATGACATTGCCATTTTTGACCTTAATCTTTACCTGCTGGCCTTGTACTGTGGTCGCTGAATCCAGAGTGACGACTTTATCAGCGGTGACTTTACCGGCGACAACATGATAGGTCAGAATAGCCACCAGTTTGTCTTTGTTCTCAGGCTTCAACAGGCTCTCCACGGTACCGGCAGGGAGCGCCGCGAACGCTTCATTGGTTGGCGCAAACACAGTAAAAGGACCGTCTCCTTTTAGCGTATCAACCAATCCTGCGGCTTTGACCGCAGCAACCAAGGTGGAAAAGTTATCATTGGATGCGGCTATATCGACAATGTCTTTATGGCCTTTTTTGTGATGTCCGGCTATCGCTACCGAGGCGAGGGCTAACAAAGCGGTTGCAAATACAAGTTTTACGAAAGGGTTAAAAAGGGTTTTCATCGTGCTTCCTCAAAAATGGATTAAATAGAGACGAATCTGTGACTGGCACGACGACATTCGTGACCCTTCGTACGTATCGGGACGGGCTAGGGTTTGCTGCTTTTGATTTAAAAAATTGAACGCAGGTATTGATTCAATCTGTTTTTAAGTAAAAGGAGGACACGTAACAATAGAGACTCAAATGATAAGGAGCCTCTGATGCAAACATTCTTTGACCGATTCTTTTTTGTACGTCGTAAACCTGCGGTGTCTGTGCGGGTTTGTAATTATGCCAATAATTATTACGGTGACCAGCATTGCCAATGGGTGACAGTGAAAGAGTAAAACTTACCGCAGTGGGTAAATATTACGCTCGCTTCGCGGTGGCTCTATCAGTCGCAAAATGATATTGCACGTATAATCAGGCGCTTACGAAATATCCGTGATTGGCATCAGAATTGCTGCATCTGTAGTGAATTCAGCAATTTTGGAGGTCAATCATGGCTACAGCAGCAAACACAGGGTCAACCAAAAAACGTTCTACCGCCAACGGACGTGACGACAGCCATCCAATCAGTGATAAAGCGCAAAGTGCTTTGCACTCGGGCGTTGATGCATTGGCAGAGAAAACTGCCGTTGCCGAGGAAAAGGTTCGTCAAGCTGCATCATCCAGTGCAGATGCTATTGCAGAAAAGCAAGAACAGATTCAATCTGCCTGGCGTCAGTCTGAAGTGAGAAAGTTTGCCAAGCGTAATCCTTTAGCAACTGCGGGTATCGCTTTCGCTGCGGGAGCCTTGTTAACCAGCTTCTTAACCCGCAATAAATAAGCGGCGAACTTATGTCGGTACAACAACCCACTCCCGAAACTCAGCAGGGCATGCTGGATGAGGCCAAACAGGTCTATCACGCAGCCCAGCAACTTCTGCATACCGAGCGACTTAAAATGCGCGGTAAAGTCATGCTGGCTGAGCAGGAGTGGCAGTTGTCAAAACGGGCAACAATGGTCAGTGCTGGCAGCATGTTGTTGTTGTCCATGGTTCTCATGGTTTGTTGGCTGCTCGTTAATAGTTTAATCGGTCTCGCCTTATATCAGTTAGCCACGCCACTGTGGGCCGTGTTAATCAGCTTACTTTGCCTTAATATCCTCTGCGCTCATTTATTGTGGCAGTGGTGCCGCGCAGCGGTTGGTCAGGTCGGATTCGGGCGAACGTGGCGCAGTGTATTTGGGGAGAGTGAGCATGAAGACACCCATACCCGGACTCACTAAGCAAGTCGAACAGGCCGAGATGTTGGCGCAGCAACTGGACGAGTTGAGCTTGCACAGTGATGCCCAAAAACGACAGTTAACCGGCAAGGTACGTCATTTCGCCTCGCGCGGTGACGTGCTGGTCAGCAGTTTTGCTGCCGGATGTGTTAAAGGTGCACTTCCGAAACAGCAAACCAATTGGATGTCATTTGTCCCTATGATCCTGAGATTCTGGTTGTAATATCCCCAACAGCCGCAGTAGATCTAGGCTCTGACATCTTAAGCCCCTCTGGAGAGGGGCTAACCTTTCTGGAAACAGGCTTTTCACTTTTACCTCGATTCTGCCCCCCTAACGGATTAATCGGTTGCATCTGGCCTGCCATCACTGGTGTTTTGCCGAACAAGTAAGGATAATCGCCGCCACGTTATCGGATTGGCCACGCTATGCTGTTTGCTATTACCCTGTTTATCGGCGCATTTTTGTTGTTTCAGGTGCAACCTTTTATCGCTAATGCGATCCTGCCTTGGTTTGGTGGTGGTGCGTCGGTTTGGACCGCTTGTATGCTGGTGTTCCAAACTCTTTTATTACTCGGCTATGGCTACGCTTACTTGCTGTCGGCGTTCAGGCTTAGCACTCAGCGTAATGTCCATGTTGGACTCATTGTCATTGCGTGCATTTGCCTGCCATTTGGTACACCTTCGATGCAGGCACTCGGTCAAGGCGACCCGACCATTAACATTATCCTGGTATTGATAAGCAGTATTGGCTTGCCGTTTATTTTGTTATCTTCAACCGGGCCGTTAGTGCAAAGTTGGTATGCACTTACTTACCAGAATAAAACGCCCTACACCCTATATTCAGTGTCAAATATTGCCAGTGGCGCGGCGTTATTGAGTTATCCGTTTGTGGTGGAACCCTGGGTATCGCTGCAACAACAAGGCCAGATATGGTCGTTAACGTTTGTGCTGTTTGGCACCTTGCTGGCGGCCTTACTTTGGAAAGTGTCGCGCACCCATCACTCTGCGTCAGGCGTAACAAATGAAGAAGTCATGCCGAAGCCATCAAGGCTACACCGGTGCTTGTGGGTTAGCTTGTCTGCGTTGGGCGTGAGTTTATTGGTCGCAACAACCAACGCGATGACGCAAAACGTTACACCAGTGCCTTTTTTATGGATATTGCCACTTTTTCTGTATCTGATCAGTTTCGTGTTGGTGTTTGCCAGTCCTCGCTGGTATCCAAGAGCGTTCTGGTTGGCGATGTTTTGCTTGACGGCGATCGCAGCTATTCTGATCACCTTTGTTGCCGCTCAGTTTGATCTGCTCACCCAAATTTTATTGTTTAATCTGGTGCTGTTCAGCGGGTGCATGGTCTGTCATGGCGAGATGGTTCGCTTAGTACCACATAAGCAGTTTTTAACCTTGTTCTATTTGTTAGTTTCCTTCGGAGGGGTGCTCGGCAGCGTGTTTGTCTCGTTACTCGCGCCGCATTGGTTCGTACAGTTTACCGAATACCCGCTGACGCTGATGGGTATTTTGCTGATCTCGGCGTTATGTATGTGGCTTGATACCGAGCGCGTGAAGGTTAAGCGAATCGCGTCGTTATCTATAGCCATTATGGCCGGATTAATGGCGTTGGGGTATTTTATGTTGGACGCCAGCTACCGTGCGCAGCACGTGGCAAATCATCGCAATTTTTACGGGTTGTTGTCAGTGGTCGATGTGCAGCAAGGTGCGTTGCATCAAAGGCGGCTTATCGATGGTACTACTTCCCATGGTAGCCAATCCTTGCTACCCGGTGAGTCAGGAAAGGTCATGAGTTACTACCGGCCCGAATCCGGCGGCGCATTGGCACTGAATTATTACCAAACTAACCAACAGCGGGAGTTACAAAAGGCCGGAATTATCGGTCTCGGCGCGGGAGCGATGGCGGCTTATGGGAAGCCCGGTCAGACCTTTACTTTTTATGAGATTAACCCTGCGGTTATCGATTTTGCACAGCGTTATTTTAGTTTTTTAAGCGACAGTGACGCGCAAATTCAGATACACCAAGGCGATGGCAGGTTACTACTGCAACATGCTTTGGAGCAGCGGAGCGAAGCATTTGATGTACTTATTGTTGATGCCTTTTCCGGCGATGCAATTCCCCGTCATTTGCTGACCGCAGAAGCCTTTGAGATATATTTGCGGCACGTTAGCGAACAAGGCGTTTTAGCCCTGCATTTATCCAATAATTATCTCGACTTAACAGCGTTAGTGCGCAATCAAGCCAGGCGCCTGGGAATGCAGGCCTATTACTTTCACACCCCAGTGACACAAAATGACAGTCATGCCGCGCAATGGGTGTTGATTACCCGTAATCAGGACTTTATTCAGCAACCCGAGGTCAGAGCCTATCTTAGCCCGTGGCCGGACAGTCGCGATCCGGACGTTATATGGTGGGATGATTACAGTAACTTGCTGTCGGTACTGAAATAAAAAAGGCTCCTTAATGGAGCCTTTCTTATTTTTGCCTTGATTACCAGATAGACACACGCTCTTCGGGTGGCAGATACATCGCATCGTCTTCACTAATTTCGAATGCTTCGTACCATTCATCCATATTTCTGACGATGCCGTTTACGCGGTATTCAGACGGTGAATGAGGGTCCGTTTTCAGACGCGTACGCAATTCTTCTTCGGTGTACTTACGCTTCCACACTTGCGCCCACGCCATAAAGAAACGTTGGTCACCGGTTAGTCCGTCAATGACCGGCGCTTCCTCACCATTGAGAGACAACTTATAGGCGTGATAAGCCATGGCCAACCCACCTAAATCGCCAATGTTCTCACCCATGGTGAAATTACCATCAACGAAACCACCGGGGACGGCTTCATACTGGTCGTATTGGGCGCCGAGCTTTTTGGTCAGCTCTTCAAATGCTGCGCGGTCGGCGTCGGTCCACCAATTACGTTGCACCCCTTTGCTATCGGATTTAGAACCTTGATCGTCAAATCCATGGCCCATTTCGTGACCGATAACGGCACCAATGCCACCGTAATTGACGGCAGGATCTGCGTGCAGGTCGAAGAAAGGCGGCTGTAAGATTGCAGCTGGGAACACAATTTCGTTGAACGACGGGTTGTAATAGGCATTCACCGTTTGTGGCGTCATAAACCATTCGCTGCGATCAGTTTTCTTGTGCAGTCGGCTGATTTGATCTTCGTAGTTGTAGTAATCAACGTTTTTGGCATTGGTGAATAAATCACCTTCTACGATGTCCAAACCTGACAAGTCTTTCCACTCGTCCGGATAACCAATTTTGGGGTTGAAAGCGGCCAGCTTCAGACGCGCTTCTTTTTTGGTTTCTTCACCCATCCAGGTCAGGGTATCGATACGTTGACCCAGCGCGGTACGCAGGTTTTCAACCAATTCTTTCATTTCGGTTTTAGCGGCAGCAGGGAAGTGACGCTTGACGTACACCTGACCAATGGCCTCACCCAATGCATCCAAACCACCTACACGCTGTACACCGCGTTTCCAGCGGTCTTGCTGTTGCTGCTGACCACGCAGTACTGTGCCATAAAATGCGAAGTTGGCAGCATCAAACTCCTCACTAAGGATCGAGGCATGATTGCTGATCGTGTGATAGGTCAGGTGGGCTTTCCAGGTTTCGATGTCTTCAGAATTTACCAGTTCAATCGCACCTTTCAGCGGAGCTGGTAAGTAAACGTTAACTTCATCGAAGCCCTGAATACCTGCAACCTCAAAATAGGTATCCCAGTCGAAACCGGCATAATTGGTTTTCAACTCTTCAACTGTGGTCGGGTTGTAGGTTTTATCACGGTTACGGCGGTCTGCACGAGGCAACTGATGCTCTGCCAGTTTGGTTTCCAACGCCAAAATCGCTTCAGCTTTTTGTTCGCCACCTTCGATACCAGCCAGGCTAAACATTTTCGCAATGTGCTTTTTGTATTCAGCACGGATTTGGTTGTTACGTTCACTGTCTTCGAGATAGTAGTCACGATCCGGCAGCCCCATACCACTCATTGCAATATTGACTTTGTGTGCATCGGGGTTGATGCGATCCACACCGATCCAGCCGGAAATCGGTGAAGACATATTTTCTTTGCCTGCCATGGCGAACGCGCGGGTCAGGTCATCTTGGTTTTCGATTGATGCGATTTGATCCAGCAATGGTTGTAATGGCTTTATGCCTTTAGCATTAACAGACTCGACGTCCATATAGCTTGCATAGTAGTCCCCGATTTTCTGCTCTACCGAACCTTCTGGGTAATCCCCACCGGAAACCTCGTCAATAATGGTTTTGACCTGATCACGTGAGCGTTCTGCTAAAACCGTGAATGCACCGTAGTTGGTTCTGTCGGCTGGCATCTCAAATTCATCCAGCCAATGGCCATTCATATACTCGAAAAAGTTATCGCCCGGCTTAACTGTTTTTTTCTGAGCCGTCAGATCGACACCCCAGGTACCCAATTCCGGTTTGGCTTGTTCAGTGGATACGGCTTGACTGTTGTCTGCAGTCTGGGTGGCTTTATCAGCACCGTCGCTGCAGGCACTCAAGCCCAGAATGATAGCGGCAGTAAGGGCCGTTCGTTTAAATAAAGTCGACATATAGTTCCCCTGGGTGTGACACCCGTTGTCAGGTGTTCATTGGCATTATCGATCCCGCATGATGGGATATTTTCCAAATCATCAAAACCCAACCACCGGACATAATCAATACCGACTAGAGATTTGCTTACAATTTTGCGGTTAAATGCGGCAAACTTAGGGCAAAACCAAACAAGGGACGAAGATGAAGTGGTGGCGTAAAGTACATCAGTGGGCAGGACTAATGATTGGTGTGCAAATATTGTTGTGGATCAGTGGCGGTGTGGTCATGAGTATCCTGCCCATTGAGCAGGTTCGTGGTCGCCACTTGGTGGAAGTGCCATCACTGCCTGCAGTGCTACCACCATTCCCAGCTCAGCTGATGGCAGAAAATGTGTCTCAACTCAGTTGGAAAGTCCGGGCCGGACAACCGATTGTTGAAGTACAAACCCATACAGGTGATATACGCTGGCACCAAGTCAATGGCGAGCCGCTCGATGCCCTCAATGTGCAGCAAATTGCTACTCTGGCAGATCAACTTTATCAGGGCAGTGGTAGCCAGATACGCGTGTCATTGATTAAAAGCGTGGTGGCAGAGGCTAAACATATCGAACTGCCGGCGTATCGGGTCGATTTTGATGATTGGATTCATACCAGCTTGTATTTGCACCCGGTGTCTGGCCAGTTGATGTCAGTACGAAGTGATCTATGGCGGATATTTGATTTTTTCTGGATGTTGCACATTCTCGATTTTGAAGAGCGGGAGGATTTTAATAACCCGTTATTAATCAGTGCGTCAGTGGTGGCCTGGTTGTTTATTTGCACTGGTTTTGTTCTGCTGTATTATTCACTGTTAAAGCCACGCTTTAAACGCTGGCGATATAAACGGACCAAATCGTGAAAAAACTGTTGTTGTCATTGCTGGTGTTTAGCTTGCTGCTGGGGAACATTTCTGCCAGCGCTGAGCTAATGGCTGTCAGCAACAATGAACCTGATGCCAGCAGCATGCATCAGGGTCATCATGACATGTCGACTATGTCCACAGCTCAGTCAACTCACGATTGCTGCGATGATAATGACCAGGCCATGAGTTGCCAGGGCGAATGTTGTGACTGTAACTTAGTCAGTTTTAACGCCTTAGTGGGTCAGGCTTATCTTGCTCATGTCGCACGCTATGGCGCTTATCCTCAGCTACAAACTCACCGTCTGCCGCCATGGCAGCGGCTACCCGATCGTCCACCAAATTCACACGCTTAACGTTCCGTCATTTTTTAACGTTTACAGTGTGAGGCTTTATGCGCTTTTTATACCTGCTCGCGATGATCGCGGGACTGTTGGGTTGGCCAGCAGCGTCTGAACAGCAAGACGATAAACATTCCCATACAACCACCGAGTCAATTATGGCTGATACTGTGTATGTATGTCCTATGCACTCGCACATTGTGCGGGACCATGCTGGTACCTGCCCGATATGTGGAATGGATCTGGTACCCCAACAAACGCAAAATCAATCCAATCCTTCCCCCACAGTGGAAGTGAGCGGTCAAATTCAGCAAGCCATGAATATTCAGGTGCAGCAGGTAGGCCGTTCAGATTTATGGAAGTATATCGAAACCCTTGGAGTTGCGACCTTTGACGAAGCAAACGTGCAGCACATTCACCCTCGCGTAAGCGGCTGGATTGAACAATTAGCGGTATCGACAGAAGGCCAACCAATTACCAAAGGGCAATTGCTCTATACCCTTTATTCACCGGAGTTAGTGGTGGCGCAGGATGATTATTTACAGTTGCTTGATAGTGGCCAGTCTGCCTCATCGGTGTTGTATCAGCGGGCCAGAAGGAGGTTGACGCTGTTGGGCATGACCCAAGATGTCATCGCACAGTTGGAAAAGAATAAAAGCAGTTTTTACAGTGTGCCATTTTACGCCCAACAAGATGGCATTGTGTCCAGTTTGGCCGTGCGTCCGGGTATGTATGTGTCACCGCAAAATTCGATGATGACAGTGTCAGATTTAACCCGCTTATGGGTAATTGCCGATGTATTTGAAAAACAATTTGACTGGGTCCGCCAAGGTCGTCCCGCTGAGGTGCATTTCGATAGCATCGGGGTTCACCGGGAAGATGCTGAGATCGATTACTTATACCCGCAGCTCGACAGCACCACGGCGAGTCTGAAAGTGCGCTTAACACTCAATAATTCATTGCAACGGGTCAAGCCGGGTATGCAAGCGCGGGTTATTATCTACGGTGGTCCAAAGCGTGACGTGATTAACATCCCCAGAGCAGCACTGATTAGCCAAGGTCATAGAAATAAAGTGGTGGTGCAAACCGATAACCATGGTTTTGAAATTCGCGATGTGGAAGTAGGGTTACAAACACAGGGCCGAGTTGAAATCCTGTCAGGGTTGCAAGAGGGCGAGCGGCTCGTGGTATCCGGGCAGTTCCTGATTGACTCCGAAGCCAGTTTACAAGGCGCAGGGCAGCGCCTTGCTCAGCCGCATACGCATTAGGGGGCCAGTATGATTGCTGCTATTATTGCCGGTGCAGTTCGCCAGCGCGGGTTGGTGATATTGCTAACCCTTGCCGTTGTTGCCCTCGGCTTAATGAGCTTACGCCAACTCAACGTCGATGCAATTCCAGATTTGTCTGATGTACAGGTTATCGTAAAAACCTCCTACCCGGGTCAATCTCCGGATGTGGTCGAGCAGCAAGTGACCTATCCGCTTAGTCGCGCCATGATGTCGGTGCCCAAAGCTTCTGTGGTTCGCGGTTATTCCTTTGTTGGCGACGCTTACGTATACATTATTTTTGAAGATGGTACTGACCCCTACTGGGCGCGCGCCCGGGTCATGGAGTCACTGGCTCAGATTCAGTCGTCGTTGCCAGAGGGGGCGGTGACCGAACTTGGCCCTGATGCCAGCGGGGTAGGCTGGGTGTATCAGTATGCGTTACTTGACCGCACTGGTAAGCATAATTTAGCCGAACTAAAGAGCTTACAAGACTGGTTCTTACAGCCGGAATTGCTGGCCATTGATGGCATTGCTGAAGTCGCAACAGTGGGCGGTATGACACAAACTTTTCAGGTGGTGGTCGACCCGCTTAAAATGGCCGCTTATGGCTTAGATATCGAGAAAGTTCGCGCAGCGATTATCTCAGCCAATGGCGAAACCGGCGGCTCAGTTATTGAGCAGGGCGAGGCAGAATATCTTATTCGGGCTAAAGGATACCTAACCCGTATTGAACAATTTGAAGAGTTACCCATAGGGGCAACTAATCAGGCCGGGCAAACCCTGACCCTCGAAGATATCGCAACGATCAGACTGGGGCCCGGTATGCGAAGAGGTATTGCCGAGTTAAATGGTGAAGGTGAGGTGGTTGGCGGCATCATCGTTATGCGCAGTGGAGAGAATGCCCGTCAGATCATTGCATCGGTAAAACAACGCCTGGCTGAACTGACAGCCGGATTGCCCGCCGGTGTGGAAGTGGTCACTGTCTATGACCGTAGTCAGTTTATTCAGGCCAGTGTGGATAACCTGACAGATAAGCTAATACAGGAATTGATGCTGGTATCAGCGGTACTGATCCTATTCTTGCTGCATATTCGCTCGACGCTTATTGCTATCGTGGTGCTGCCCTTGTCGATCATTGCGTCTTTGATGGTGATGTCATGGCTTGGGATCAGCGCCAACATCATGAGCTTGGGTGGCATTGCAATCGCTATTGGTGCACTGGTTGATGCGGCGATAGTGATGATAGAAAACCAGCATAAACATCTTCAACGATTTATCCAAAAGCATCAGCGCAAGCCCCAAGCGGACGAGCAATGGCAATTGGTGATTGAAAGCTGTAGCCAGGTAGGTCCGGCATTATTCTGGACGTTACTTTTAATTACCGTGAGTTTTTTACCGGTTTTCGCCCTTGCGGGACAAGAAGGGCGTTTGTTTACACCACTGGCATTGACCAAATCGCTAGCCATGGCAGCGGCTGCTCTGTTAGCCATCACCCTGGTACCGGTATTACTGGGTTATGGGGTGCGTGGCAAAGTAATTGCTGAACAGCGTCACCCGCTGGTCAGGGCAATGACCGCCCTTTACCGGCCTATGCTGGGCTTTTCACTCCGCACTCCTTGGTTAAGTTTATTGTTATTGGTCGCCATCAGCGCCAGTGCCTGGTATCCGTGGCAACGCATGGGCAGCGAATTCATGCCGCAAATTAATGAGGGTAGTTTGTTATATATGCCCACCACTTTACCTTCAGTGAGCGCGGCAAAAGCGGCCGAGATCCTGCAGCAAACCGACCGGTTGATAAAAACCATACCGGAAGTTGACACTGTGTTTGGCAAAGTAGGCAGAGCCGAAACAGCAACGGACCCTGCGCCGCTGACCATGCTGGAAACCACCATCACATTAAAGCCACAAAGCCAGTGGCGTGAAGGGATTAGCATGGAAGATATCATTGAGCAATTGCAGGCGACGGTAGACGTGCCTGGTATCACCAACGCCTGGGTGCAACCGATTAAAACCCGCATTGATATGTTATCTACCGGTATTAAAACCCCGTTGGGTATAAAAATAAGTGGACCAGATCCGACAGTGATCGAACAAATCGGACAGCAAGTGGAGCAAGCTCTCGCTGCATTGGAGACGACACGAAGCGTTTATGCCGAACGCACTGCACAGGGGCGATACATTGACATTGAGCCAAACCTGCAAGCGCTGGCCAGAATTCAAATGACACAAGCTCAATTGCACCAAGTTGTCGCCTTAGCGATTGGCGGGGCCAGTATCGACACCGTGATCGATGGGCAAACACGTTATCCGGTCAACGTGCGGTATCCGCGGCGCTGGCGGGACGACATTCAAAAGCTTCGAGACTTACCTGTGGTGGGACCGGCAGGCGCATATGTACCCTTATCATCGCTGGCGACAATTAGCATGTCTTCGGGGCCTGCTATGCTCAAATCAGAAAACGCCAGATTGACGGGTTGGGTATTTATTGAGCCTGACAATATCACAAGCTCAGAATATATCGAGCAGGCGCGAGTGGCGCTAGCCGAGATAGCCCTGCCTGCGCAATATTCACTGACTTGGTCAGGGCAATACGAGTCCATGCAACGGGTAGAAGAGCAGCTCACTTTGTTGGTTCCTCTCACGTTATTGGTATGTTTAATTTTGCTCTATGCGACCCTAAAAAACTGGTGGCAAGCGCTGATTATCATGTTGACGCTACCGGCCGCGTTAGCGGGAGCCTTGTGGCTTTTATGGTGGTTGGGCTATGCCTTATCGGTTGCAGTTGCGGTTGGCATGATTGCCTTGGCTGGGGTAGCTGCTGAATTTGGCGTGGTCATGTATTTGTACCTGAATCAGGCATGGAATGAGCAAACTGAGCGGAACATAACGACGTTGCAAGAAGCGGTGATAAAAGGCGCTGTGGAGCGAATTCGCCCTAAAGTGATGACGGTAGCCACAATCGTGCTGAGTTTATTACCGTTACTGTTTAGCACAGGTGCGGGACATGAAGTTATGTCGCGCATTGCCGCGCCAATGCTCGGCGGCATGATTGTTGCGCCGATTATTTCGTTGTTTGTCATTCCGGTGGTATTTTATGTTACAGAACGTCGTCGCATAAGGTTGCGCTAGTTGGAACAACTGGAGTTTTTTGAAATACCAAGTCCCTGTATTGGGGTCTGCCAGTCAGGCCCCAAAGGATATTGTCTTGGCTGTTTTCGTTCCCGAGACGAGCGACTGCATTGGTTAAAACTGACCCCGGATGTAAAACGCAAAGTGATAAAGGTGTGTCAAATGCGTAAACGTCGGGCCAGAGCGGCGGCACCTAACAGTGAACTTGGTGACACGCCTCAACAACAGGATTTGTTTTCAGACTAATGCCAGCTTGGCTGGGACTTGTTGTAGCGCTTTGGCAATTTCCTGCTCTATGCGATGACTAAAAGCGCTCAACAACAGCCCAAGGCGCAGTTCGACCTCTATTTCGTCGGGGTTCACCTGGCAGTGCCCCTTAACGCCTTTACCACAGATATTCGCACTGTGATGCTCCCACTCCCATTTGATTCCGTGTTCCGCCAATAATGGCGAAGCGTGTTCACGCAATACTGCAACGGCCTGAGCAGGCTGTCCTACGTAAGCTTGTCTGATCGTGATGGTCGCCATAGGGCACTCCGGGAAAATTAGGACAGCCGTTATACCCTAAGCTTTTGCAGGGGTAAACCTTTGAAATTGAGACCGGTTTTTGCTGTAACCCGATCTGGACAGGCGTTAACACCCCATACAAATTTTATTAATCCAAATGAAGTGAGCGGGTTAAATGTGAAGAAAGAAAGCGCGGCCCGGAGGTGGGGCCGCGTGGATCCTGATTCGACTTAGTGACAGGCCTGAAAAACCGACTAAGCGCACGGACAGCTATTGTTATGGTTATTTTTGCGTTGCGAATCAGTAACGTTACTTAGCAGAACCAATGCCAACATTAAAAACCCATAAAAAACAATTAGTTAAATTGGCCTTGCCGTGCAGTGCCGCAGATAAAAGCACTGTTGCTGTGCAGCATTGCACTTAACTGGTGAATGAAGGGATCGGTCGCCGATTTGTACACGTATTTAACCTAAAACCGGGAGGTGTACAATGAAATTTCAGTTTAGCCAACTTGATCCCCAGCAACCCATTTCTCAGTTAACCGTAATGGCTTATGAAATGAGTCTTTATCTGGTCAGAGTCACGATTAATGGTGAGCAAGGCGTGGTGTTTGCGGATGACGACCGGCCATTGCGTTTTTTCAATGCGCAATCTATTCGTGAAGCATTCGCCAGCTTTGAGGTTGCCCAAGCCAGTATGGTTCACGACAGCCCTTACGAAGAAATGGTAGGTAATCCGAACAAGGCCCGGGAGCCGATGGAGCTGCCTTTCAGTTTGGCTATGCCTTACTGACGTTTCAGGTACTGGTATGCGGTTTGATAGGCTTGATTCAAGGCTTGAGTTTGTTCCAAACAACCGCCTTTATCGGGGTGACTTTGATGCAGACGCAATCGATATTGTTTGCGCAATTCATCCAGTGAGCAATCTGGTGAAAGCGCAAACGCCGCAAACGCGTCAGCAATGTCAGTCGCTTCTGTAACCACTAGGTACTTGCTCATTCGTTGCCAAAAATCGTCGAGCAAATCGTCAATCTGATTCGCATCTTTATCCAGATTGGTTAAATCCAGATAATAGTCGGCTAGCGAATCCCCGCTTGATAGTTGCGTTGAGCCTGTGCGGGGAGGATGTAGTTGTATACAGCGAGGATCGATACTAAGCCAACCTTTTTGAGACCGATGCCATTGTTGTTGCAGCATATATAGACAGTGAAACAGCAAAAAATGACTGGGAAACAGTGAGCTTGGGTCGGCAAAGTCTGTTTCTGCAAAAAACGCCTCTGGCAGAGCTTGCAGTTGCTTGAACAATGCATACTCGCTCATGCCCTGCGGGGCAGATTTTAACAAGTTCTCGATAGCATCTTGAAGCGGTTTGTCTGGCATAAATACAAAGCGCCCCGCAGGGCGCTTAATCAGATTATCCGGCAGCCGGATACTCATAGTTAGCCATAAAGCCGAGCGGAATATCCAGCCCCCAGTAGACTAACAAGAACAATGACCAAACAACCAAAATAGTGATTGAGAATGGCAGCATCATAGAAAGCAGCGTGCCAATACCAGTGCCTTTAACATAGCGCTGGCAGTACACCACCACCAGAGGGAAGTAAGGCATTAATGGCGTAATGATGTTTGACGAACTATCACCGACGCGGTAAGCCATTTGCGTCAGGTCAGGTGAAATACCTAACTGCATCAGCATGGGAACAAAGATAGGGCCTAGCAATGCCCACTTGGCAGACGATGAGCCGACAAACAGGTTAACAAAGGCGGTTAGGAAGATAATGCCAACAATCGTGACTTCCGCAGGCAGGGCCAGAGTTTGCAGAACACTTGCACCTTGTACAGCTAGTAAAGTTCCTAAATTTGATTTACTGAACGCATCAATGAATAACGCACAGAAGAACGCCATGACGATGTAATAACTCATGCCTTGCATTGATTTGGTCATAGCATCAATCATATCGCGGCTGGATTTAAAGCTACCGGAAATATAGCCGTAAACGATACCCGGAAAGATAAACAGCAAGAAAATCAGCGGCACAATAGATTGCATAACCGGAGCGGCAAAGGTGGTGAGTTCGCCGTTAGGATCACGCATAGGAGAATCCGCTGGCAACAGTACAAATACCAGTAATGCGATACCCGCCAGCAAAGTGAAGCTTGCCCAACGCAATGCCTTGGTTTGCTTAGGGTTTAAGTCTTCAAATTTAGGAATTTCAGCCGGGTCACCATCCACAGGCGTATTCTTTAGGCGTGGTTCGATAATTTTATCGGTCAGGAACCAAGCAATAAGAATTACCAGCAGGCTCGACGCCGAATTGAAGAAATAGTTGTTCAACGGGTTAATTTGCATACCCGGCTCGATAATATGAGCGGCTTCCTGGGTAAAGCTCTGCAGCATAGGGTCGATTGCCGAGGGGATGAAATTAGCAGCAAATCCACCGGAAACACCGGCAAACGCGGCAGCAATACCGGCTAACGGATGGCGTCCCATGGCATAGAAAATAACCCCAGCCAATGGAATCACTAACACATATCCTGCATCAGTAGCGGTATGGCTAATCAAACCAACAAGGACCACAACCGGTGTCAGTAACGCCTTGGGCGTAAAGTCCAAAATGCGCTTTAAACCTGCACTGATGAACCCGGAATGTTCCGCGACGCCGACACCCAACATGGCAACCAATACCACACCTAAAGGGGCAAAGCCGGTAAAGGTTTTCACCATACGGGATAAAAAGTCCGCCATAGAATCACCGGTCAGCAGGTTGTTAACCACAACCGCCTCACCGTTACGCGGGTCAATTGCTGAAAAGGTGAAATTAGACAGAATCGCAGATAATGCCCAAACGATGACTAAACAGAAAAAGAAAATCATTGCTGGGTCGGGTAGCTTGTTCCCGACCTTTTCGACTTTGTCGAGCGCCCGGGTTACCCAGGTAGCATTGCCTGACATGCAAAACTCCATTGTTCGTTGTTATTAGAATCAGCGCTGAGTGTGCCACAAGGCAGGCATGATGAAAATGGAGTAAGGGATAACTCACCGTAAAAACCAGTGCAATTGGGTGTAAATGCGAGCCACCCCCATACACACATTGGACATGTCTATAAGCGGAATTCGTATAGCGTCAATTGCCGCTGTTTTGGCGTTTCCAGTCGTCGGTAAGCAGTCCGGCGAACCCCCAGTTTTGTTCGTCAACTTCGTGTATGACGATATGCGTGTGTTCTGGTGCTTTGCCCAATACTCGCTGAAGTGAACGTGTAATGTCGCTGACCAGTTCGGTTTTTTGCTCACGGGTTGCCCCCGCGGTGATTTGCACATTTACATAAGGCATGACATTTCCTTTATTATCCCGCTGCTATCGTGGTTCCATAGCATAAGATGCACTAAGCAATGGGTAAAAGATACAGATGGAGGCAATCTAACTTGGACGTGACAGCGTAAAGCCAAGATTGTCTGCTATGGTTGGTAGACATTAGGCTGAATAAGGGCGGGTCTCGTCTGTCAGCAGTTAATCAACCCAATAACTACAGGTGAAAAAGGATGCCGACTATGTTTCATGCATATGCTGCCAAAGAGCAAGGTGGTGAGCTCGCCCCGTTTAGTTATGACCCCGGTGAACTGGGTGCTCATGATGTTGAAATTGATGTGAAAAGCTGTGGCATTTGTCACAGCGATTTATCGATGTGGCAAAACGATTGGGGCGTGACCCAATATCCCTTCGTTGGCGGACACGAAGTGTCTGGCATCGTATCGGCGGTGGGTGACCATGTGAATAATGTCAAAGTGGGGGATAAAGTCGGACTCGGTTGGCACAAAGGCTATTGTAATACATGTCATCAGTGTCTTGGTGGTGACCATAACCTTTGCGCGGGCCAACAGGCCACCATCATTGGCAATCACGGTGGCTTTGCTGACAAAGTCCGGGCCCAGGCCGTTAGTGTAATAAAGATCCCCGACGCGCTGGACTTAAAAGATGCCGGTCCGCTGTTGTGTGGTGGAATTACTGTGTTCAACCCCTTGGTGCAATTTGACATTAAACCTACCAGCCATGTTGCCGTGATTGGTATAGGTGGCTTGGGTCATTTGGCGCTGCAATTTGCCCGGGCCTGGGGGTGTGAAGTGACCGCGCTGACCAGTGAATCTAAAATGGAGGAGGCCAAATCGATGGGGGCGCATCAATGCATTAATTCCCGTGATGCAGATGCTATTGAAGCTGCTCAGGGTCAATTTGACTTGGTCATTTCAACGGTCAATGTACAGATGGATTGGAATGCCATTCAGGGCACCCTGAAACCTAAAGGCCGGTTACATTTTGTGGGTGTGGTGGATAAACCTCTCGATTTGGCGGTCTTTCCCATGATTGCAGGGCAACAATCGGTATCTGCTTCACCGGTGGGCGCTCCCGCTACCCTCAAAACCATGATGGAGTTCGCAGCGCGGCATAACATCAAGCCTGTGACAGAACACTTCAAGATGGAAGAGATCAATCAGGCGTTTGAGCGGTTGGAATCCGGTCAGGCCCGTTACCGGATAGTGCTGGATAACGCTTAACTAACAGGTGCCGTTGGCACCTGATTTTCTATCTGACTCTTTTCAGCGTTAAAACAGTCTGGTTGCCATGGTTTATGGTCAGGATGTTGCAGTTAGCGATAAACACATCAACCTTAACAAAACTATCTTGCTCAGCGTGGTACATCGCGGCGATAGCAACAGAAGCCTCGTCTGATATTTGCAGGTTTTTGATCACGACCTGTCCCTCTGCGGCAGGGTTTGACAGGTGTGAATACACGCTGATCTCGCCCTGTGTGACATCTATCTTTAGCTGGGCTGATTTTTCGGTGTGTTGCCAAATCCCTGATAGGTCACAAGGTAGCGCCAAGACCTGTGGGGTAAGCAAACTGGTAAGTAAACATAATGTCAGGGTTTTCATTGTGTCAGCGCCGGTTCTGCGATGGTTAATCAGTGTCTTTTTGCAAGGCATACAAATCGTCATCAATGGTTTGAATGCGTTGTTCAAGCACACGGCGGGCATCATCGAGCCCTCGGTTATAGAAGTAGCTGCCTAAATCTTTGGCAACAAAGTCGATGAGAAATTCTGCATCGAATTGACCAATTTCCTGATCAAGCTCGCGTTCGAAATACGCCTGAATTTTGTTGACCATG
>CAXQZJ010000171.1:0-39501 GCA_964228145.1 Alteromonadaceae bacterium
TCAGTAAAATTGAAGAAACTGAAAAAGGCTGGTTGCTTTATCAAGGCAAAGCTCGATTCTATCTATCCCGCCGTTGCGTCGATGATCAGGTCGCCCAATGGGTTCATCAGAAATCTCTCGAGCTGCAAAATCCAAAGTAACTACATGAGCATGTCCGTAACCCAGTTTTGTAGCTAGTAGTGCGCAGCAAGGTTCGCTGCGCTTCAGGCTCTGCTTTAAATCACTTACTCTGCAAAAGTAAGTTCACGTCCGTGAAAAAGCTGAATCTCTTCAATCGCTTACAATTCTGTTTGTGATACTGGCTGTATCCGAAGCCTGACTACTGCTAAATTGGGTAAAAAATAAACAGCAACGGACGCTTGGTATGCTTAGCCCGATAGAAGTGACTATTCTCGATGCACTGGTGTTAGGACAGCCGGTCAAAGGACCTCAGATTGATGAGGTTGCAAATCCATGGACAATTCGAGCGTCGATACTGCGCCTGGCGCTGCTTGGTCTACCTATTGATGACAAGCACTATTGCATACCGCGGTGTGGAATTAAGCTAGAAAATGTGGTGATCGAAGGGCGCCTTAATCTGGATGGTATGGATGGCGCTCAACATGACAGACTCCCTTCACTTTACTTCAAATACTGCCGTTTTCATGGCGGATTCTCAGCCAATAACGCCAATATCCAAAGTCTGAGAATGAAAGGGTCTCTGTTCGATATTGATATCCCTGATGAAGCAGCAGTGTGTTTTGATAATGCGCTAATCAATGGGAGTTGTAATCTTTCTGATATTGGTCCCTTGCACGAAAACAGATATTGCCGGGTCAGTGGGCGTAATTGTCATATACAGGGTACTTTGATTCTTACCGGTGCAACATTGACTTGTCCGATTAGAGAGACTCTGGAGCCTCGTCAAACTCCCAGGGCGGGGTTAATGCTTACCAACGCGATTATCGAAGGGGATGTCGAGGTAAAGGTAGGCCTGAAAGCATCAGGATTGGGCTTTCGGAATGCCAAAATATTGGGTGACTTTTGGTTACTCGGTTCACGCGTATTTGGCGCAGAGTCCCATGCAGTCAATTTTCAGGGATTGCAATGTTCGGGCAGCATCGTCTTTCGAACTGTGTATGACGCAAGCAGTAACACGGTTCACCAGCTGGTCATAGAAGGTGCGGTTTTCTGTCTGGGCATGGTCGTTAAATCTTTGCAGCTTGACGGTGTTCACTTGCTTCCTGCTGCCAACCCAGAATCCGATGCAAATACAGTTAGGTTACTGTTATCGAGGGCTAGGTTGACGGGGCGTCTTAGTATCGACGCCTGTTTTTTTAATCAAT
Organism: Alteromonadaceae bacterium; assembly: GCA_964228145.1. GTDB lineage: Bacteria > Pseudomonadota > Gammaproteobacteria > Enterobacterales > Alteromonadaceae > Pseudobowmanella. The sequence goes on from CAXQZJ010000171.1 coordinate 1,326, forward strand.
CAAATTATTCCTTTACAAAAATCGATGGTGACATTGAAGCTGACAATACACAATTTGAGGACAGTGTTTGGATAAAAGGCGTCGACTGTAGCGGCAAAATTTCATTGGCCAACGCGCAAATAAAAAAAGACCTCTGCGTTGGTTCCCAAGGACGAGGAGGAGTGGTCAACCGAACTGTGATAGGAAACGATCTCAATCTGGCTAGACTGACTGTTGCCAAGAGTATTTATTTTCAGGCCATCAAGGTTGAAAATCAGGTAGTCGCAACGGGTATCGACGTAGGTGGAGATTTTACTGTTTACGGTCACTTTGACGCAGAGACCGGCGAGCCTATAGTCACAGAAATTAACAAGGGTTTTGTGGCCAACTCTGCCAGAATCACGGGGGTGTTTTCTATCTCTGGTGGAAAAATTGGTGCGGGTCTTTACATGCCTTATACCCGTATCGGACATAACCTGGAGTTGAATAGTCGTGCATCTAACAATGAGCACGGTGAATTAAGATGTTTCAAACTTCACATTGATGGTGATATCAATATTTCCAGTACTGTCACGGAAGGGAACCATTTTTTTTCTTCAATTCATGTAGCCGGGTGTTTGATTGCGAATATGTCGGTAGTGAATATGTACGTGGCCTTCAGCGCGATCAGCGCAGAGGAAAATGACTGGAACAGTTTCGCTGGAGGGATTTGTTACGACCATGCAAAGTGTGTGCAGCAGTTTGCTCTTCAATACACAAAAGTGGATCAGAAATTCGGACAAAATCAGACAGGTATCAGCATAGAGTATGCAAACATTGACGAAAGTTTGCTTGTCAGCGAAATAGAATTGAACACTCGCCTTAGCATCCAACATTCAGATATTTTGGGAGGAATGCAAATTGCTTTAGTGAGTGTCAGAGATCCCTTTTCTGAACCGGGCTTTCCAGCAGTTCTGGGGACTGGGGTGAGGATCGACGGTATTGTAAAAATCCAAGGTGCCGTTGAATCATTGGATCTGTCCTATGCCAAGTTTAATAGTGATGCCACCGTTGCTGTGCAAGCGCAGAACAACATTCTCTTTCGTCATGCCAGTATGCAAGGCAGTTTAACGCTTGAAAATCTCAGTATTGTCAACGAATTTAGTTTGGATGATCTCTCTGTGTCATGGCCAACAGTGAGTTTTAGTCATACACAAATAACGGATGCTTTGATCGTTTTGAGACAACCGCCGATGAGAAGTCGGCAAGAATTTATCAGTCGCAGCTGGGTCAGTAAGTTAATTTGCTATCCGGATATGCTGTATATCAAGGCACAGGTTAACCGCTCAGACGGCAACTGGATGGTGAATGGAATCATCGAAAAAGAACATTTTGAAGCCGGTCGATTTGAGGAAATTATGTTATTCAACGGCGAGTCGAGTGTTTTTCATAAGTTAAACGCCCAAAATAAACTGTGTTTAACCTCAATTTCCCATGCTGAAGAATATTTGCGCCTCTTTTGTGAGAATGTATGGGGTGATGCGGGTCCCTTTTACATTATTGACCAATGGTTACCCGAATGGTCAGTTCAGCAACAAAGCGCGGTTTGCACTGAAGGAACGGAGGCGATCTGTGGGCCTGAGAATATATTGATTGCGGATAATGATCCGGTAGTTAGCAAACTCAAGTTAAAAAAGTCGGATCGCTATTTATTCAAAGCCTACCTGCTCTACGGGAACCATATTTTTAAAGCGTTATTGCGTGTCAACGAGTCAGGACAGGTCGAAATGGACGATGATGAGCTATTTTGCATAGTTGACGACATGTGTGTTGTTGAGTCTAAAAAACCGTTTCACAGTTTTGATTCGGTAAATCCGGTGTCCATATTCAGATATGCAAAAACACCAGCGGTTATATCAGATGAGCAGATTCGGGATAACCTGCAAAGTCAAATAAAACATACATTGACTAAAGCGTTGCGAGGCAATCGGGGTTTGGGTTTAGCAACCATAGACATGACCCACTGTCGAACTCGTATCCTTGATGATGACGCAGGGCGCGCATGGGGTGAATATGTCACCTTAAAGCTTCGAAATTTCAATTATCATGCATTTGGTTTACGCGATGAAAAAGACGGAGATGTCGCTTTGATCAAAATCGCGCGATTTGTAAAGTGGCGGGTCGGGGTAGTCAAAGCTACTGTGTTACGTACATTGGCGCGAATGCTTACTCAGTTGCCAGGAAAATATACTAGTGATGCGGGTCAGAGCATTCTCAACAGTAAGGCAAGTACTAACCCGGTAAAACCAAAAAACAGCGTCGGAGTAACGCGGCGCCGAGTAAAATACCGTTTGCAATGGCTGGGGCGACAGTTTGCTTTAACAGAGCGACGAGGAATGTCTAAGTGGGTTACCAAATGCCTGAATCTGTTGCCTTTGGTAAATCGGTCTTCCAGCCATAGGCCCGTGACCAACTCTCAGTTTACTATTCAACCTTACATACAAGCATCAACTGCATTCCGACGTGAAGGGGTACAGGAGTTGGCTCGGAAAATCGATGTTGAAGCTCGTTACCATGCTGGTTTTCGCAGTGCCCTGAATGCGGGGTTGATGTCGCTAGTAAGGTATCCACTTCACTGTTTATATGGCCTGAGTTCGAAATTCGGTCTTTCACCAACCTTGGTATTTATCTGGATTGTGGTGTGGATTTTAATCGGAGGTGTGTTTACTGATGTGGCTAATCGCCAGGGCATTTTGGTTGCCAGAAGCGTGTCTGTCAGCAGTACCATCGAAACTGAGACTCAAAAATTAATGGGGGTACTGCCGGGTGAACCGGCAGTGCCATTTGAACAGGCCGCATGTGGCAAGCGCATAGAGCCTATGCTGTTCGCCGCGGACGTCTTTATTCCGCTTATCGATTTGGGCCAGTTTGAACATTGTTATGTCACTCCGGGGGAGGTAGCAGAAGCACTCCCAATGACGAATCAAAGCGCACTGACAAAGCTAACGTCCTGGTTATCAAAACGGATTGAACTGAGCCGCGCGGCCTGGCGCTGGGGGCAAGGTTTATATGCGGTCCTTGGATGGATAATGCTATCGCTATTCATCTTTACCCTGACCTACCGATTGTCAGGCTATCGTTCGGATAAAATCGATATAAATTAGTGTCAGCTATTTTTACATTCACTCATGTAGGTTTAAGTGGCTAGATTTTAAGTTCATGAAATTTATGAGTTTTTCATGTTGGCGCGGTATGTGCTTATGGTCCTAACAGATGATGTAAGTGAACACTCATAGATGTAGGAGTAACAGCATGAGTAAAGTAACAAATCTACTGGCCGCACTACTGGTAGTCGTTGGTTTTAGTGCAAATGCAGATATGGTCACCCTGAATGGAACTGAGGTTGGCGTATATCAGATTGACGATTCCGTCACTTCTTTCGAAGAGTTTTACGATCATGACTCTACGCACAAGTGGTCAACTGCGCTGCCTTATGCACAGTCGAACACAGCGGTATTTTTTATAGCCGAGTTAAATGATCAACTTGCCTTATTCGGGTTGTTTGATGCCTATACAACGAACAAGACGGGTTCTGGCAGAGCGACCTTTGACTTCACAATGAACAGCGGTAACGCTAACTACTTATTGGTGGATGACTCAGGTGATCCTCGAAATAACAACCAAATTGCGTTTACCTGGGGTGACCAGTACGGTGACGGGTTCATTTTAGGTTTTGACACTGCATTCGGCATTGATTTTGACACTCAGTTAACCAACCGAAGCGGTTTGGGTAACGGCGTACAATTTTTATCATTCGACGCCAACAATCAAGCGACAACAATCGCCCTGCAGTCAGGCAACTTTAATGTCGCTGCGGTACCAGAGCCGGCAATGTTGGCCTTGTTCGCAACGGCGTTGTTGGGCTTTGCCGGGTTTAGACGTGCTGGTAGCAAACGTTAAGTTTACGCAAAACAGCTAAGCAAAAACCCGACCTTGGTCGGGTTTTTTTGTGCCTCACGCTAGCGCAAAGGCTAGCGCTTTTTGTCTAAAGCAGCTTGGATTTCATCTAACTCTTCCTGACTGAATTCGCCCATGCTGATTAGCTTAACGATTGCATCGGTGTGCCCTTTTAGCGTGGTGTCACCGTCATTATCCAGACTGATTACTTTGATCTTCTTGCTATGGCGACCGTCAGATTCAATATCCATTTCGACAATCTCGCTGTGACCGGTATGGATCAACACTCGGTTTTCCCCATCGCTGCCGATAACCATCGCTGGAGCCTTAGGGGCGGCAGGGGGTTTTGGCGGCTTATTGTTCAAAGCAGCAATCACGTGTTTACGAATATCCTCAGGCAAGTCTGCAAGCATGGCATCAAGCGCTGCCCTGTCTCTAATTTGTGCTTCGGACAAAGCCACTTCGTACACTTCTCCGTTGGCATTGACAGTCACTTGCGTGTCATCTGAATTGCTTTTAAAAATACGTATATCCAGTTGTTCATGGACGTCTTGTGCTTGGCTTACTGACGGTAGCGTGAGTCCGGCAGCGCATAGCACAGCGGCAATGCTTGCAATCTTCATTGTGAATCTCCTTGATTGAAATTTGTAAACAAACAGCGCTTAGCAATAATCATATCTTATGCCAATCTGGCAGTGCGACGGTTTTACGGGGTTAACAGGGCTTACGCTGCGGTTTTGGCCCCCTCTGTTTCCTTAAATCAGCAAGTACATTTCCTTATATGGGGAAACTCAGGCACAGTAGCTTGGCTGCGGCCTGATTAATTGCGGTCTGCAAAGGAGGAGTCATGGCCCGGTAATTGCCTTTATCAAGACAGTGTTTTCGAGGAGAGTTAGGTTTGCGTCTTAGTGTAAAGCAATGGTTGTTTTTTTTGGTCTGTAGCGTCTTGTTGCTCAGCTTAGGCTCACAATTATGGGTCGCTTGGCAATTGCAGGATACGATGTCCGAGCAAATATCCCGCCATACCGAATTACTCGCAAAAGATTCCATTTCGATGTTGGAAAAGGTTCATGGTCACGTCGAAACGCAATCTTTGAGCGGCAGCATATTGCAGATTACTCCTACCTTAGGGTTGCGTTTGGGAGAGGATGCAACGCGCATAAGCGTTGTCACACCAAAGCGCGCGCAAGGAGTAATTGTTGCCACCGACAAGGTGCTGAAATTTGATGTATTGGCCAATGACGACGAAGGATTTACCTTGAGTCAATATAGCGATTCGGGTAGTCAAACCCGGGTTGTTAAACTCGCGGGTGAATCACGGATCAGTGAGCAGTTTTTTGCGCGTTTTAGTCTGGCGGCATTAATCATTACCTTGCTTTCGGTGTTGGTGAGTTTTGCCTTGGCTGCATTGCTGAACAGACCAATGGGGAAACTGCAAAAAGGGTTTGAAGGATTGGCAAGGGGCGAATGGGGGACACAGATTGCAGAATCAAACGCACTCACGCCGCGAGAGTCGGCCCAGGTTATTGCCGGTTTCAACCGAATGAGCGAGCGCTTAAGGCAACTGATGAAACAAAATGCGATTCTGAAAGAGCAACAGCATACCGAGGAACTGACAGATGTAATAAAGGGGTTGGCTCATTCGCTAAGAAACCCGTTGAATACCTTAAGCTTATCCCTTGACGCTTTGCAAAGTGACGCTATGGATGAAGCGCAGCAAGATGTGTTATTTGCGCAGTGCAGGGCAAAAATCAACGCGGTAGATGAGCAGATCAAATCTCTCCTTTGGCTTTCCCCAAGTGGTCTGAAACGAGACGAAACAGTAAATCTTGGTTTGTTGATGCAACAAATTGCTTTGTCAGTAGGGCTGGCGCCATCTTCAGTAAACGTAAGTAGCGATGTCGAACTGATGGGTAACGAACAAGAACTGACCGCGATTTTGCATCCGCTGGTGGTCAATGCCATAGAGTCGGGAAGCCCTCAAAGCGATATTCACATCGAAATCAGAAACTCGGGTAGCAGCCCGGTTATATGCGTCGAGGACAGAGGAAAAGGGCTGTCACAGGCGATCAACGAAAGTCTGTTTCGTCCACATACTTCGGATAAAACCAACGGTGCGGGGATGGGGTTATTTATCGCACAACGCCTGATCCGAAGCTTTTACCGGGGAACCATTGAACTTAACAACCGTGAAGGGGGTGGGGTACGCGCCTGTGCACAGTTTTTTACGGAGCATGAAGCATGACAGCGCACATTTTAGTCGTTGAGGATGATCCCGAACAATTACGCCTGATGGTGCAAATTCTTGAAGGTCAAGGGTTGAGAGTAAGCCAGGCTGTTAGCGCCGAGGATGCATTACGACAACATTCTCGAATGCATATCGATATGCTGCTCACTGATTGGAAACTGCCGAACAAAGATGGACTTTGGTTAACCCGCCAAATTCGTCAGGACAACAGTACTATCGGCATGGCGATAGTGACCGCCCATGGCAGTATGCACCATGCCGCTGAAGCCATCGAAGCCGGCGCTGATGACTATCTGAGCAAGCCGATAAACCGCCAAGCATTGTTGTTGTGTGTGACAAAGGTGTTGGAGCGTGTCCGCTTGCGGGATCAGAACCAGCATTTATCACAAGCGCTGCAAGAGCAAAACCAGCTGGGTGACATTATCGGCAAGGCCCCTGTCATGCAGGCGCTCTTCAGCCGTTTGCAGCGAGTGTCGCAAACTCAGGTGACAGTGCTTATCAGGGGGGAAAGCGGGACAGGTAAAGAGTTGGCCGCGCGCTTTTTACACCACAATTCGAAGCGCACTGGCCGATTTATTCCGGTGAATTGCGGCGCCATTGTGGAGTCTTTGGCCGAATCGGAGTTATTTGGCAGTAAAAAGGGCGCTTTTACCGGCGCTACAAGTGACCAGCGCGGTAAGATCCTTGCCGCAGATCAGGGCACACTGTTTTTGGATGAGGTGGGAGAGCTATCTCTGAGTTTGCAAACCAAGCTGCTGCGCTTTTTACAAGAGGGGACGGTGGTGCCTGTCGGCGGACACCAGGAAATATCGCCCGATGTCAGGGTCGTTGCAGCGACGCACCAGGATCTCGAAGCCATGGTTGCCGAGGGTAAGTTCAGAGAAGACTTATACTATCGTCTCGCAGTCTTGCCAGTCACTATGCCTGCGTTGCGAGAAAGAAAGGCCGATGTGGCGATGCTCATAGAATACTTTTTAGCTAAGTTCAGTCGTCAATATCAGCAGCCACAGCCCGAACTCAGTGCAATCAGCTTACGTGCTCTGATGGACTTCGACTGGCCGGGTAATGTGCGGCAACTAAGTAATGTTATTGAACGATTTGTGCTGTTAAAAGATGAACAGGAACTGCGCGCAAGCTTAGTACGAGAGGGTTCTTCACGGTTAGTGACGCTCCCGCCAGAAGGGCTAAATTTTGATGAGGTGGAACGGGATTTAATCCATCAGGCCATGCTACGCAGCAACAACAACAGAACTCAGGCGGCCAGATTATTGGGCATGACCTATAAAACATTCGTCTACCGGTTGGAGAAGCACAAACCGGAGGAGTGAAGAGAAAAGTATATTCTGGCACCGCCGAGCGTTGCATATTTTCAAAACAGTGTAATTTTATGCTGTGGTTAATCGTGTAGACTTACGTAAATCATTACGGACGAGAGCAGGCATGTTACTGACTTACCTGGCAACAAACCTGATGTTGGTGGCAGCAGAGCCGCTCGTTGAGCAATCAACAACAGAACAGTGTGTACTTGAGTGGTTTCGAAAAGGGGACGACTCGGTCACACTGGCGCAAATTCGCCAGCAATGCCAAACCACACAACCGGACCTAAGTGACGTGCACATCGATGGCAGACCGGTTGAAAAAACGATTGATTTGGGTGTTATATCGGAACGAATCACCCGAGAGCATCGTACACAGTTTCAGCCCTATGTGATAACTCCGCATAAAATGAACTACATACTGCCGGTGCTTACCACAGACTCAATGAACCGTGATGTTTACAGTGAATTCAGTGGTTACCAGGATAACCTTGAGGATATCGAAGCCAAATTCCAGTTGAGCTTCAAACTGCCCATGAACACCGAGTCTCTGTTTATCGACGGTGATGGTTTGTATGTCGGTTTTACTTTGCAAGCTTGGTGGCAAATTTATGCGTCGGGTATTTCTAAACCTTTCAGAGAAACCAATTATCAGCCAGAAATTTTTTATATCGCGCCGCTAGACTGGCACCCGTTTGGGGGTAATACCGGATTCGTCATAGGACTAGAACATGAATCTAATGGCCGCGATCAGGGACTATCTCGCAGTTGGAACCGTTTGTATGGCCATTTCTTATATGAAAAGGGCAACTTCGCATTATCCGTTAAACCCTGGTACCGGTTAGAAGAGAAGGACAAGCTTACACCCCTCGATCCTGAAGGTGATGATAATCCTGATATTGATGACTACATGGGGGATTTTGAATTGGGCATGGTTTATCAGTGGAATGAGGTGCAATTTGGTTTCACCGGCCGGCAGAACTTCTCAACCCATAACGGTGCGGCAGAATTACGAGTCACCTTCCCATTGTGGGGAGAACTGAAGGGCTACGCTACGGCATTTAATGGATATGGTGAGAGTTTGATTGATTACAATCACCGTCAGACCCGGTTTGGTCTGGGTATCGCCCTTAACGGTGTGTTTTAACATTTTCATATTTCGGCCGTATGAAACTCGGTCAGGCGAGACCCGGTCAGGCGAGACCCGGTCAGGCGTGACCCGGTCAGCTACTTTTAGTCACCTGTATAGACCAGTACGTTGGCACATTACCGCTGTCACTGAGCGGTAACGTGCAAACTAGCCCACGCGTAAGAAGAAAATAACGTCGTTATTGAGGCGCCAACGAGGTAGTGAGTTGTGCGCCTTTTTTGGAGCGATTAGCGGCTTCATACTGGGTCGTTGCCGGGCCGTTCTGCTCAATGTCTTCGAGTATGTGGGTTAGTTGCTGAATGCTTTGTTCCTGAGCCTGGCTGAGTTGGTACGCCACTTCAACCACTCTCACATCACGCATTGCATCTTCATGTTGATAGAGACTATCAATGTGTTGTTCAGACACCAGCGGCATCATCCATTGGTTGTCGATCAAAAGATGTTTGGGCTGAGTGAAGTAAAAGGCCACGGTGAATATCGTTGCCGAACCGACGAACAAGGAAAGACGCTGTGAACGGTCGGTAATAATGCTTAACAGCAGACCGGTGAAAACGACCGCTGTAGCGATACCCATCCCTCCTGCGACTAATGGATTTCGCTCAAAAAACCACATATTGCGCTCAGCGTAGTAATTTAAATAGAACATCACACTTAGCGTAACGAGTGTGACCAATGTAGCCATTAAAATTCGAGACTGTGTCATGTTTGTAATCCTTACCGGTAACCCGGCGTAACAGGTAAAATTTTCTCAGGATGGTGCCCCTTTCGGGCAAGTTATAGGGATAGAGCAAATTACATACCCAAGTGCCAAATAACTGTTTATTTGTACAGTAATTATGGTAGGCTTTATTTGAATTGGTTTTGCAGGAGAAGATTATGGCGATCATCGTACGTTATGTTGTCGAAAGAAATGGGGTAGAAAAAATGGTCACCACCGATAAAAAGGAAGCCGATCAGTACGACAAAATGTTGGACGCAGCGGATAATCTGGCAGCCTATATTCAGGCGAAGGGCGTGCAATTGGAAGAAGAGGTGTTGGAAGACCTCACTGTGTTGCTGGCGAAGAATAAAGACGCAGTCGCCAAGCTGTTCAAAGGCGCCAGTGCAGACAGTTTATTGGCCGAAGAAAAAGCCGACGTTGTGACCTTAGAAAAAAAACAAGCCTGACATTTAGCGTGAAAATTGCCGGCCATTCAAGTGACCCTGGATGACCGGCGATTTTTTTCTATTCAGGATACAGGGTTCTGATCCAGCGTTCTTCGGTAATAAAATTCCAATCCCACGATTGCCACTTTGGATCCAAGCCTTTGGCAACAACCTCGTCAACGGATAAGCCCTTTTCTTTGTGTGCGAGTACTTCATTGCGGGTACTGATAATCATCGCTAAAAAGGCTTGATAATCTTGTTTACTCGCAAGAGGTCCGTGACCGGGAATAATCTGAGTTTGTTCGTCTATTTTTGCTAACAAACTTTCAATTGCATTAATGTAGCCTTGTACTGAACCACCGGCTTTCAGGTCGATAAACGGGAACATGCCATTGAAGAACAAATCGCCGGTATGCAGTACATCAGGCTGTTCAAACCACACAACACTGTCACCATCGGTGTGCGCCGCGGCAAGATGGAACACGTGGATGGTTTCCTGATTAAAGTGGAACTTTACTCCGTCAGCATAGGTGACGGTGGGTAACGCCTGAGGTGCAGTTTTGCTATCGCTGGCTAAACGTACTCTTACGTTTTCGTGGGCGAATATAGTGGCGTGTTTGTGCTCATGAAAATAAGCATTCGAGCCAGTGTGATCACCATGGTAATGGGTGTTAATAATGTACTTGGGAGTATCACTTCCCAGCTCACCCAGTGCGGTTGCAATTTTCTCTGCTAACGGTGCAAACTGGTCATCGATAATCAGGATGCCATCCTCGCCCGCAGAAACGCCTATGTTGCCGCCCATGCCCTTTAGCATGTGTACAGAGCCTGCAACCGGCTGGCTTTGTATTTCGACGTCTGCGAAACGATCCTGAGCTTGTGCACTGCCGTTTAAGTACAGCATCAGACTAAAAAGAGTGGTAAGTAGTTTGATCTTCATTGATTTTCTCATTCAGTGGGGTGCCTCCATACTATGGCGCAAAACCACTGAACGATCACCTTTAATGATCAATACGTGGATGTGCAGTAAGACCAGCAACCCACCCAGGATGCATAGGCAGGCTGCATGGCGGCCGAAGGTGCCTTAGAATGCTTGATCTATTGGCGTGGTTCCCTGAAAAACTTCAAACAGGTGTTTTCCGTCCTTGAGTTTATCCACGGCCTCAGTGATAACGGCTGCCACATCTTCACGACTAATATGCCAATCGTCCCTGTCTGCGGGGCGTTTGAGCGAGATGGACTCAGTGCCAGATTCATCAGTTAGGGTTGCCGGACGCAGAATAACGTAATCAAGCCCGCTGGCCTTAATTATTTCATCTGCCATATGCTTGGCGACTAAGTAGGGTTTTATCTCCGAGGGTGTAGCGTCAGGATCGTCGGCGCCAATTGAGCTCACCATAATAAATCGCTTAACGCCAGCCGCTTTCGCATACTTGACAGCATTGCGTGCAGCCCATAAATCAATCAGCAACGTTTTGTCGGCACCTGTATCGCCCCCCGAGCCAGCAGCAAATACAACGGTGTCACATCCACTGAACCAACATGAGAAATCCTCTTCAAGGTTTTGTTCGTGGACGTGAAGTTTGGGGTGACTGATATCAGCCAGTTTGTTCGGCGAGCGAACGGGTGCGATGATACTGTGGCCGACTTTCAACAGGGCCTCGACAGCCATCTTACCTATCTGACCGCTAGCACCAATAAATACAATTTTACTCATTTCTTCTCCTGTTAGCCCATGGCCGAATGAAAGAACCAAGTTTTGTGCCAACGTAAATATATTCTGTAAATCATAGGGTTAGCCTAATCACTCGGACTGGCCAAGGGGTCAATAAGTAAAGGTGGTCGTATTGGCCGGTAAAGCTTGCAAGTTGACGAGGCAGTGCTGTATGCCAGCGATTGATGCTTGTGATTAATGAGCTTATGCCCATATCTAGGTTTTGAGTGCAAACAGGTGAATCTAATGACGACCATGACTATCGATATCGTTTCTGATGTTGCATGCCCTTGGTGTGCAATCGGCTATGCGCGATTGCAACAAGCGCTAAAATCGCTGCCCGATCTTGATGCTGACATCCAATGGCGAGCTTTTGAGCTCAACCCTGATCCGGATGCAACACCTCAGGCAATCACGCCTGCTCTTAGCCAAAAATATGGGATGCCTGAGAGTAAAGTGCGGGAGTGGCAGCGCCAGATGATGGACATCGCCGCCGAACTCAATATCAATTTTGATAAAATGGAACAACGTTTAACCTGTAATACTTTTGATGCTCATCGATTATTGAAGTGGGCGCAGACTCAACAAAAACAAACTGCATTAAAACTGGCTCTGTTTGAGGCTTATTTTGGCCAGGCGAAATCCGTAGATGATCATCGGGTCCTGCTTGAGTGTGTCGAACAAGCAGAGTTGGACACACAAAAGGCTAAATCGATTCTTGAGTCTGATCAGTTTGCTCAGGCCGTGCGTGAAGAGGAGCATACTTATCAGTCTGCAGGAGTGAGTTCAGTACCAGCTTTTATCATAGATCAGCAATTTCTGATTTCCGGTGCGCAGGAACCCGCCAACCTTGTGTCGGCACTTCAAGATATTATCGCTAAACGAGACAGTTGATATGAATAAAGGACTCGGCGATGTTAACGCCATATTAAGGATTTATGTGGCCAACCCACCGCCGATGCCGGGTTATAACAATCTGCAGCAGGTAAGGCCATTAAATCAAGGTGAGATTGACGCCATTGGCTATCACTGCGGAAATGGCTGGAAAAAAGTGTTCAACGTCTATGCAAAGCTGGTTTTCGCTTTACCACAAGATTGGCGTCCTGATTTAAACAACGCCACGTGTTGGCAGGATTTTCGGGATAATTCGTTATTACAAGCAGATTCGCAAACCAGTTTACTCTTTTCACCACCGCAATTTGTTCCCGGGGATGAGCGCGTTTTGCACGTCATCGCGGGTCGGCTACATGCCAGGCAGTTACAAAAAAACCAATATTTATCTGGAGGACTAACCTGGCTCGATGAAGCGTTTGCGATAAATGAGCGGTATCGGGTCGTGGTTTGTCCTTTTCTCGATTATCGCCAATTGAGTAACGAAAAAATTCTGCATGTAGCTGACTTAGTCAGCCAATTCCCTCGCTAACCTGAGGTCTGTGGCATAGAAACTGCTTCACTGGTAGTTATTACTATTTATAAGGCAGCGAAGGAATCATTGTGGGCGTGTCGAAAAAGCTGAAACGTAAAACCAAAAAATTGGTCGACTCTAAACATATGCTCAAGAGCATGACAGTGGCGTCCTTTTTGGAATCGACCATAGTGCCCGTGCCCCTCGAAGCCGTGATGGTGCCGTTAATGCAAGCGCGTCGCGAAAAGCTATGGTGGATTGCGCTGGTGGCGACGCTCGGCTGTATCATAGGGGCTTTGTTTGGTTATGCCCTCGGTTTTTATTTATTTGATTTGGTCGGTGAACAGTTGATTAGCTTGTTTTCCGACCAGCAACAATTTCAACAGGTAAAGGAAAAAATGCAGAGCCAGGGATTTTGGTTTGTGTTAACCCTGGGTATCGCTCCGGTGCCGTTTCAGATTGCCATGTTGGCGGCTGGCGCTACAAAGTATTCGTTAGCGATGTTTTTGTTAGCCACCACCATCGCGCGCTCCCTGCGCTATTTCGGTCTTGCTGCGGTGGTTTATTTCGCTGGCAACAAAGCTGAGAAGCTGATTAAACAACACAAGTTAAAGGTTGTGTTGGGCCTAACCCTGATTGTGCTGTGTATCTGGTGGCTGTCAGCCTAGTTTATCCGCGTAGCCCTTGTTAGGTGGCGTCCAATGTTGATCGCTATCCTGGTCTGTTCTGTTTTGCTCCTGACGCATTTCGTGGCGAATTTTGTCTTCAAACTGCATAAACAGTTGGCGATAGTCGGTGCCAAATCGCTCGCCTTCGGAATTTTCTTTCCACTCCTGGTACAGTGCATTCGATGCTTCGATTTCAAGCTGACGAAACATTTGCCGTTTAGATAACGCGGTATAGGGGTGAAAACCGACATCCTTCAGGGCCTGCATACCCAATTCTAATGCGGAATGATAGGTTTCAGGTTGAATCACATCGGCACCGGCATCGAGTAGCTGATATAAGTGCCCCCGATCATAGGCTCGCGCAAGAATACGCACATGTGGGTAGGTGGTTTTCACGTAGTGGGCCAATTTAATCGCAGCTTCTTTGTTATCGATAGCAATCACCAACAAACTGGCTTCTTCTATCCCCGCGGTGTGAAGTAGGTCTGGACGCGTTGCATCGCCAAAATAACTATGAATATCGATCGCCCGCATCGTGTCTACCTGTGCAGCCTGGTGGTCCAATACAACGGTGTTGACGCCATTGGCGACCAGTAAACGGTTAACGATTTGTCCAAAACGCCCAATTCCCGCAATGATGACCTTGCCTTGGTGCTGAATTGTGTCCGCTTCTTGCTGATTACTTTTTTGGTGGTAACGGGGTAATACCAGTTTGTCATAGGCAATAAATAGCAATGGTGTTAAAAACATCGACAAAGCGACAATAAGTAGCAGTAGCTGCGCCAACTCAGCAGAAAGGACATTGTTTGCCAACGCAAAACTGACCAGTACAAAGCCAAACTCACCGGCCTGCGCCAGACTCAGGGATAACAACCAGCGATTGGCACCTCGGACACTAAATAGCCGGGCCAATCCTGCCAGTATCAAAGCTTTCACAGCAATTACCGCGGCGGTGGCCAGAATAATCAAGCTGGCATTTTCGGTTAACACGGCAAAGTCGATTCCGGCCCCGACGGTTATAAAGAATAGGCCCAGTAAAATACCTTTAAAGGGTTCAATATTGGACTCCAACTCATGCTTGAACTCACTGTTAGCGAGCACAACGCCGGCAAGGAACGTACCTAAAGCGGGGGATAAACCAATCAGGCTCATTAACGCAGCGATACCAATTACAATGAGCAGGGCACAGGCGACAAACATTTCACGCAAACCGGATTGGGCGATAAAGCGAAACAAAGGTCGGCTCAGGTAATGACCAAACACAACCACTGCCGCTATGCCCAGAATGACAGTAAGGGCATAGGCCCAGCCCGGAAGAATATGGGCTAAATTAAACGTAGCGTGAGCAGCGTCAGCCTCGCTCGTGGACGTGCTGAATGCCGGAATCGCCAATAAGGGTAAGAACGCCAGCATAGGAATAACCGCGATATCCTGAAACAGCAATACAGAGAAGGCATTACTGCCACCTTCGGTACGAGTCAGGCCTTTTTCGTTGAAGGTTTGTAATACGATAGCGGTAGAAGACAATGAAAATATCATACCGATGGCCAGGGCAGTTTGCCAATCGAGTCCCAACCACAGCGGGATCAACATAAGCAACAAACTGCTCAGTAGTACTTGTAGGCCCCCTAATCCAAGTAGTCGGCTTTTCATTCTCCATAGCATGGCTGGTTGAAGCTCCAGCCCGACTAAAAACAGCATCATTACCACACCAAATTCGGCAAAGTGCTGAATCGTTACGGCTTCATCGCCAACTAACCCCGCGACGGGGCCGATGAGGACCCCTGCAATCAGGTATCCCAACACCGAACCTAAGCCCAGTTTTTTCGCAATAGGTACCATAACAACGGCTGCAGTCAGAAAAATAACTGCTTGGATAAAAAAGTAGGTCATTGCTTTAGTGGCTCCGCGGTTGTGGTTGATATCAGTTCATCCAGCCGGCCATTGAGTTTGTCCAGTTGGCAGGCCGCCTCATGATTAAATCGCTGCTCGGCCAGTGCGTTCAGTAGCTTTTGATAATCATTCACATGATTCCGAATACGCGCCTCTTGTTGTGTTTCACGGCTACTGAACAGGGCAAAAGGGGGTAAGTAGTGCATACCTGTTAAGCTGGCTGTTTGTTCAATGGGTTGCAGTAACTGGCGCAACGTAAAGTGATTGTACCCTTTGGCGCAATAAGTGTTCTCACTGCCGCCTGCAGTGACGGCGCAAATTAAGGTCTTGCCCTGCAATGCATTGCCTCCTTGTCCATAGGCAAAGCCATATTGAAGTACTCTATCCTGCCATTCTTTGAGTAATGACGGTGTCGAATACCAAAATAAGGGAAATTGAAATACGATGACATCACTGGCGAGTAAACGTTGCTGTTCTGTCGCAACATCGATGCGAAAATCCGGGTACTGAGCGTACAAATCCACGCCATTGACGTGTTCGAGCCTGATTGCGGCTGAATACAGGGCTCGATTGACACTGGAGTGTTCAATGCCAGGGTGCGCAAGTAAGACAGAAATAGCTAAAGACATGGCAAATCCAAGCGATAAAAAAGATAAAGTACGGGCGCTGATCGCCGGATGCAATCTTTCATCGAGCTTTTTTTACCAGATAGATAAAAAACGGCTATCTTTTATGGGTGTCGACTAAAGCCCCACTGCAATCGTAGAGGGTAAACCGAACCGGAGTATCTATGTTTGATTTTGGTGGGAAGATAAAAAAACAGCTTCAGGAAACAGAAGCGCAGTTGTCATATACCAACAATATTATCAATGCGATTAAACACCACGTGGCATTTATATCCTTTAAGCCAGACGGCACCATCATCGATGCCAATGACCTTTTCCTTAAAACCGTTGGATATGACAAAACTCAAATCGTGGGTAAGCACCACCAAATGTTCTGTGTCGGCAGTTACGCACAAAGTAAAGAGTACCAGCAGTTTTGGCAGGACCTGCGACAAAACAAGTCTCATCGGGGGTTATTTTTACGCAAACGCGCGGATGGTAGCGAACTCTGGTTAGAAGCTACCTACTTTCCGATTAAAGATGATACAGGTAGCGTTATTCGGGTTGTGAAACTGGCTGCCGATGTCACCCAACAGCACCAGGAGTGGTTGGCGCAAAAATCCCTGTTGGATGCGCTGGAACGCTCTTTGGCAATTATCGAGTTTACTCCTGATGGGCATATAGTTAACGCCAACAAAAACTTTTTGAAGACAGTGGGTTACTCGCTGGAAGAGATAAAGGGTAAACATCACAAGATGTTCTGCACCGATGATTTCTATCGTGATAATCCGCAATTTTGGGACGGACTGTGTTCAGGCCGATATGAAGCGGGTCGTTACGAGCGTGTTGGTAAAAGTGGCCAAAGTATATGGTTGGAAGCCACTTACAACCCCATCTTTGACGAACACGGCAAGGTGATAAAGGTGGTTAAGTTCGCGACCGACATAACCAAGGTTGTGGTATACAACCGAAGCGTAAAAGATTCGGCACACATGGCATCGACTACCTCCGAGCAGACCGCTCAAATTGCCCGAAAAGGTATCGAAGCGCTAAAGGTTGCGGTAGAAACCTCTTCAAAGATTTCAGAACAGGTGTCGGTTACAACCGGCTTGATTGATAAGTTTAATGAGCAGAGCAAAAACATTGAGAATATCGTCAGTACCATCAGTGCAATCGCGGAGCAAACCAATTTACTGGCATTGAATGCCGCGATTGAAGCCGCCAGGGCCGGCGATCAGGGGCGTGGATTCGCCGTGGTCGCGGATGAGGTCCGTCAATTGGCTGCCAGAACCAGCCAATCAACCGCAGAGATCTCGGAAGTGGTGGTCGAGAACCATGAAATGACAGGCAAAGTTACCCAAAATATCCAAACAGTCAGTGATATCGCCGAGCAAGGCAGTCAGCGCATTAATGAAGTCGAATCCATTATGCAGGAGATTTACACAGGGGCTGTACATGTGACGGAAACGACTTCACGCCTTAGCCAGACAAGCGATTAATCCAGCGGCTCAGGAGGTAATCACGCGGTTACGTCCTGACGCTTTTGCCTGATACAAGGCTTGGTCGGCCCGCGTGACTAATTGTTCAAAGTCGCTGTCATCTTGTGTTGACTGAGTCAAACCAAAACTACTGGTAACGGAGAAAGCATGATTGGCGCTCGTCAAGGGTAATTTGGCGATGGTGACGCGGATTCGCTCGGCAATATCCAGCGCTGCGTCCAAGTCGGTATCATCCAGTAGTATCAAAAACTCCTCACCACCGGTTCGTGCGATATAGTCCGATTTACGCAAGTGTTGAGTGCAGGCCTGGGTAATCTTCTTTAACACCAGATCACCGGCATCATGGCCATATTTATCGTTGACAGCTTTAAAATAATCAACGTCCATGGCAATCAGGCAAAAAGAGGCATCGCTTTTATTTACTGCACGTAGGGTTTGCTGGCCTATTCGATAAGCTGATCGCCGATTCAGGGCACCTGTGAGGTAATCCACCTCGGCGGCATATTTATATCGCCGTACATTAAACAATAAGGTGATTGCAGCAATTGCCAAAACGCCGGTCAGGGATAATGCCAGATATAAAGACAGGTCGGAAATCGCTTGTTCATTCTGTTGACGGGCCAATTCAAGCTGGCTAATTGCAAGTTGCTTTTCCAAAATTTGATTATTCATTTCGGCCAACACCGAATCATGCTCAAACGCGACCAGACTGATTTGATTCTGCACCACTTCACTTAATCGTTGCTGGTGGAATTTGTCTAATGCAAACAGAGCATCAACCAGACTTTGTACGTCATTTTGCGCTGCCGCCCCAAACGCGTTTACCAAAATACTGTTTTTATCGGAGCCTTGTTCCTGAAGACCGTATGCACTAATAAAGCCCATCGCATCATCCGTTTTTTTCAACTTCCATGCGGTCATGGCTAACTGGATATAAAGTTGATCAACAAATAGCTTTTCGTGGGTCGTTGTTTCTAATTTTTGTGCTGCTAAAAAATGCTGGTAAGCCTTATCATAGTCCCCTTGTGCCTGTGCGACTACGCCCTGGTTAAGATGGGCAAAAAAGCCAAAATCGTCGCCGCTATCGGCTTGGTTAGCAAGTTCAAACATTCGATCTACGTGCTGTTGAGCAAGGTCAAGTTTTTGCAATGAGATTGCTTCACTTGTCAGGGTATGCTGCATGTTGAACATGTCTTGGGTGTCATTCACACTCGCCCAGTGTTGATAAGCTTGTGAAATGTAGTCGTAGGCTTTTTGGTGCAGTCCATGGGTGCGATAAATATTGCCAGTGGCATTATAAATCAACGCAATGTCAGCCGGCGCGAGGGTGTTCTGTTTAGCGATTTCTAAGGCCTCTTGCAGGTACGTAAGCCCCTGCTTTGCGTCGTCCGCGGTGGTGGCACAAAATGCGGTTTGGGCCAATGTTCTGGCTTGCAATGATGGTGATGGTAACTGCCTGACTAGCGCTAATGCCTTGTACCGGTCCGGGCAAAAGTAACCTGCGTCACCCGTGGCTAAATAGCGGAAAAACGACCGTTCCAGATAGCTGATAACCAGAGGCTCATCTAATGGCGTGTCAATGAGCAGGTTGATGGCCTTGCTTAAGTAGCGTTCTGCGCCTTCCAGATCGCCGATTTCACCGGCAGCGGTCCCTAACTTTTGATAAATATTCCCCTGCTGTGCAGGTGTCCAGTCTTGCATGTTCTGACTGATAACGGTGAGAAAGTCGTGTTGCTGTTGAAAGTCGGAGGTGCGAGACAGTTGGTCAAGGGTGGCTTGGTATTCATCGGCTGATTCTGCTGACGTTGCGAGCGCTAAATTTGCGGACAATATAAGTACCGCACTGAATAAAACGTTGAACATCCACATGCCTCCTTGCTTAACAAACATCATATATAACGACGACGTTCGGCTAACACGCCGAGCACGACAAAGCCCAAAATAAAGCCCAGTCCTTGGTAGGGCCAAGGGATAAACTTGATCACGTGTAAAACAAAAGGCGCCCCATAAAGTGTCAGTGCACCATAACCAAATGCACAGATGAGGACAAAGACACTGCAACGAATCAGAAAATGATAGGGCGCCAATAGCCGCTTAACATGACCATTGATGATATCCCCATAGACCACCAACAGGGTTGCCATAAGCATAATGCTCATTTGGGTGAAATAAGGTGACAGAGCTTGTGTAAGTGGACTAAACCATTCGGTCATAACTGCGTTCTCTGTGGAATCAACCGTGCGTTGAGTATAACGACATTCGTCGCCAACTGTCACTTTAGATTAAAGCAGCATATGTCCAAGCATGCCCAGGACAAAACCTGCTACTGCACCGAGGGGGGGCGCCCAGTGATTCTTCAACTTCACCTGTGGCGCAATATCCTGAAAAATCAGATAAAGAATGCCGCCGGCCGCAAATAACATGATGGCACCCACCACGGAGTGTTGATCAGCCAAAAATGAATAGCCGATAAAACCCATTAGTGGACCGAATAATGCCGCAATGGTGAAACTACTAATAATGCGCGAAGCACTAAAAGACGTATGTCGGCGCATTTCGCGATAGGCATTAAAGCCCTCAGGGAGGTTTTGCAGGGTGATGATAATTGCAAGTAGGATGCCGGCTGATGGGGAACTGACCAAGGTTGCGCCAAGGGCAATGGCTTCGGGTAAAAAATCGCTGAGCATGGCTACCAATTGGCTGGCCGAGGTTTTGCGTCGGCTAAGCCAGATATCGAGTCCCATTAAGGTTAAAGCACCGCTGATAAAACTTATACAAGCTGCAGTGATGCTGAGGGATTCTGTGCCCTCAGGTACAAGAACCAGAGCAACCGCACAGAGCAGGGCGCCTGCGCCAAACGCAATGACAGTGTGACGAAATTCCTGCTCTAGCCAGTTCGGATGAATCCGTTCAATGCGGGCAAGCAATGCACCAACAGGCATTGCTATCCCAGCCATCAGGGTTAATAGCAGCGTGAGTTGTAAATCACTCATTGGCTGGCGAAGCGTTGTACTTTTGCGCCAGTGCATCAAAGCGCTGTTGATAATCACCTTCCGCTTGCTCCACGGCCAATTCCAGATGGGGTAAATCTAATGCGAGGATGTCAAACTGCTCTTCTAACGCATGTATTTGTTCTCTGATCTTAAGCCGTTGTTGTCGGGTTAAGCCATCGGCGATAAGTTGATCTTCCAGCAAAGTTAGCTCTTCACTGATATCGTCTAACTGATGAATATGGTGATCGAGTTGGGTGGCTAAATCATTCACATGGCGACGTTCGACAAACAAGGTTTGGCCATCGCGATGGGCGCTCAAAAAAGACGCTTCTAAGTTTGCCGGACAGTTTTGGTTGTACTGGTTGCCATTCAGACCATGATTGAAGCCGCGCAGGGGCGTGCAATATCGGGCGGAACCAGCATCATGGCCTTGTTGGTAATCCTGCCACAAGGGGGCTACGCCATGGGAGGCGCAATCTTCACGATAATCGCGTATTCGAGCTGGGTTTTCCCCGCGCAGACCATCTTCGTACCCAACCTGATACCAGTCAGCAACTAAGCATTGGTCCTTGTTCATGCTCGCACAACCGGAAAGCAGCAGGAGTAAAATTAGCGACAAAGAAAAAGGGTGAGAGAGGGGGCGATGCATCTTGTGTCCTTAACGACGCCTTAAAGGTATGAGGACAAAGATACAAAATTGTCGATTAATTGAAAATGAATGAATCCAACTAAGTTGGAATAAATACAAAAGCGCCAGCATCAGCTGGCGCTTAATAGGTTAGAGCTCAACGATCAGCTTGCCCTTGTTTTGACCGGTAAATAACATATTTAACCCTGTCATGGCATTTTCGAGCCCTTGAATCGTGTGGGCCCGGTATTTGATCTTGCCCGACATCACGTAGGGAGTCAGCTGACCCAGTAATTTCGGTACCTCATGAAAATGGTCAGGCATGGCATAACCTTGAATGGTCAGACGCTTTTTGATCATATTGATCCAGTTCGGTCCGGGCGCAGGCGTGGCTGATGTATAGTCAGCAATCATACCGCACACGGCGATTCGTCCGTGGGCGTTCATGCGTTGAAAAATATGCTGTTGAATCGGGCCACCGGTATTTTCAAAAAACCGATCAATCTTATTTGGCGTCAGGGCTTTAAGCTTCTCTGCTAAATCATCCGTTTTATAGTTGATTGCACCATCGAATCCCAACTCATTAACAATCCAGTCTGCCTTATCGTCACTGCCCACTACACCAATTACATGTAAGCCATCCGCCTTGCCCAATTGACCAACGATGGAGCCAACGGATCCTGCAGCGCCTGTGACAATCAAGGTTTGACCCGCTTCAGGATTAAGCACATTCTTATAACCCTGGATCGCGGTCAGGCCCGGTAGGGCGAACACACACAAGGCCATCTCGGTACTGACTTGGTCCTGAATCTTATTCAGACCTTTACCATTACTGACTAAATATTCAGTCCAACCCGTCATGCCCATGACCCTGTCGCCGACGGCGAAATCGGGATGGTTAGATTCAACAACTTCGCCTGCGCCACTGGAGCGCATGACATCACCTAACTCCACCGGTGGAATATAACTCTCAGTGTCCGGGCTCATCCAACCTAACATGGCAGGGTCCAGTGACATATGGGTTTGCTTCACCAAAATTTGCCCCGGCCCGGCGCTGGGAATGGCTTGCTTTTCAACCTTGAACAAATGCGGGCCGATTCCGCGTTTATCAGGTCGGTCAACGAGTAAAACCCGAGTGTAATCAGTCATAATAATCCTTGAATATCTAAACCAGTCCGACCAGTCTAGAATAGTAAAATTCGCTTATATAGGCGCTTTTTTGCTAAAGTTTATTGTCTTTAAAGCAATAATGAGTGATAGATGGATCAACTACGCGCACTACGCTACTTCGCCACAGTGGCAGAAGCAGGCAGCTTTTCAGGTGCTGCAAAGCAATTCGATGTGCCCGCCTCGTCCGTGTCCAGGCGGGTAAGTGATTTAGAGGCCTATCTCGGGGCACAGTTGATTCACCGTACCACTCGCACTGTGCAATTGACTGAGGTGGGGCTGCAATATTTAACTCAAATCAAGCCATTGCTCAGTGCGCTCAAACAATCTGACGATGCCGTTCGTGCCTATCAAACTGAGCCCCAGGGTATGTTAAAAATCAGCAGCATGGTGGGCTTCGGGGAACGCGTACTGATTCCGCTGCTGGATGAGTTTAATCAAACCTATGAAAACATAAGATTGGACGTGGAATTGTCAGATGCGGTGACCCGTGTCGACAAAGATGATGTAGACATTGCCATTCGGGGCGGCTTCGCACCGGATCAGCGAGTTGTGGCGATTAAATTAATGGATAACGAGTTTATTCCGGCCGCGTCGTCGGCTTACCTCGCTGAGCACGGTGTGCCTCAATCAACTCGTCAATTGAGTCGTCATCGGGGTCTGTTTTTTAAAACACCGACTGGGCCCACCCATTGGTACACTGAACTAGACGGTCAGTGGCAGGATGTTAGCGGCGATAAAATACTCGTCAGCAATAACGGACGCTGGTTGATACGTCAGGCGGAAGCAGGCAAGGGCATTGTTATGTTGCCACACTGGGTGCTTGCTGAGAGCTTCGCCCGGGGCACACTGGTGCCGTTAAAATTTCCAGAGCCGCTCAGCATCACCCAAAATCAACCGATGGGTGTGTATCTGATTTACCAAAAATTGCGCTACCACATTCCCAAGGTGAAAGCGCTGGTTGATTTCTTATCTGCACGCCTGAGACAAGTTTAACTTGACGAAAATAATTTACATATGCAAACATTTACATATGTAAATTATTGGATGTTAAAAATGCAAGCGACTACCTTGTTCAAATGCCTGACAGATGAAAACCGATTAACGCTGATGCTGCTGTTAGCGCGGGTCGATGAAGCATGTGTTTGCGACTTGATGCAGGCCCTCGAGCAAGACCAACCTAAAACATCGCGCCAGCTTTCAGATCTACGCAAATGTGGTCTGTTAGCCGACCAGCGCCGCGGAAAATGGGTGTATTACCGGCTATCTAATGATTTGCCAGACTGGGTTTTAGCCATTCTTAAGCAAGTTAGCAGCGGCAATCCCGAACTCATCCAGCAGCCTTTAGAAAGGCTCCTGTCGTCAGTCAACAAAAACCAACCATGTGAAGGGTAAATGATGAAAATTTTGTATATTTGTACCCACAACCGCTGTCGCAGCATTTTGTCAGAGGCGATCACTAATGGCATCGCAAGCGGCACAATTGAAGCAAAAAGTGCCGGCAGCCAACCGGCAGGCGAAGTTCATCCGTTGTCAATTAAGTACCTGCAGCAAGCGGGCTACAACACCGATGGATTGCAAAGCCAATCTTGGGATGATTTAGAAGCGTTTGAGCCGGATATCGTCGTCACGGTTTGTGATTCAGCTGCCGGTGAGGCCTGCCCGGTGTGGTTTGGAAAAAGTCTCAAGGTGCATTGGGGCCTGGAAGATCCATCCAAAATGCAAGGTAGTGAGCAAGTCATCGAAGCGGCGTTTAACACCACCATCAAACAAATCGAGCAGCGCGTTGAGTCACTTCTTGCGCTGGCACCACTGATGAATAATAAAGAGCAACTACGCGTTGCACTGAATCAATTAGGGGCGCAGTAATGTCAGACATTGATACCTCGCTCCCTAATGTGGATGCCGCGCAGTTTGTTAAGCCGTCAGCTGCACAATTAACAACGCAAGGTAGTGAGCATCCGCCGCGCATTTTACTGTTATACGGTTCATTGCGTGAGCGTTCTTTTAGTCGACTTGTGGTTGAAGAATCGGCCAGATTGCTGGAAAAAATGGGCGCAGAAACCCGCATTTTCGATCCCCGCGGTTTACCACAGCCCGATAGCGGTGAAGATAATCACCCAAAGGTCACTGAGTTACGTGAGTTGATGATGTGGTCCGAGGGGCAGGTATGGTGTTCACCTGAGCGTCACGGCTCGATGACGAGCATATTTAAAAGCCAGATAGACTGGGTGCCACTCAACCTTGGCGGTGTTCGGCCGACTCAAGGCAAAACGCTGGCCGTGATGCAGGTCAGCGGTGGATCACAGTCGTTTAATGCAGTAAACCAAATGCGTATTTTAGGGCGTTGGATGAGAATGGTGACAATTCCCAACCAGTCTTCCGTTGCCAAAGCGTTTCTGGAATTTGATGACAACAACCGCATGAAGCCATCGGCTTACTATAACCGCATTGTGGATGTGGTTGAGGAGTTGATGAAATTTACTTTGTTAGTACGAAATAACAGCGACTATCTGGTAGACCGTTACTCTGAACGGGTGGAATCCGCGGAGCAGGTCAGTCAGCGCGTTAACCAACGTAATCTTTAGGAGTCGAACCGATGGGGTTGTTTGAGCGTTATTTAAGTGTCTGGGTTGGTCTGGCAATTGTGGTAGGCATGGTTGCTGGCGCCTATTTCCCTGAAGTTTTTGCGCTGATTGCCAGTTGGGAGTATGCCCATGTCAATCTGCTTATCGCCGTACTCATTTGGCTAATGATTTATCCGATGATGGTGCAGATTGATTTCGCATCACTGAAAGACGTGGGTAAGAAGCCTAAGGGACTGGCATTGACGCTGGTAATAAACTGGTTAATCAAGCCGTTTTCGATGGCGCTGTTAGGCTGGCTGTTTTTCAAAGGGTTATTTGTTGATTGGGTTGATCCGCAAACAGCGAGTGAGTACATAGCGGGTATGATTTTGTTGGGTGTTGCGCCTTGTACCGCCATGGTATTTGTCTGGAGCCAACTGACCAAAGGCGACGCTAACTATACGCTGGTGCAGGTGTCGATTAATGATGTAATCATGATTTTCGCTTTTGCACCTATTGCAGGCTTTTTGCTTGGCGTTACCGATATCACTGTACCTTGGGATACCCTATTACTGTCGGTGGTGTTGTACGTCGTGGTGCCCTTACTGGCCGGTGCGCTAACCCGAAAGTTGCTGGATAAAGGCGATGACCACTCGAAATTGAATGCGTTGTTGGCCAGACTGAAACCCTGGTCGGTGATTGGGTTATTGGTTACCGTGTTAGTGCTGTTCGCTTTACAATCACAAACTATTCTGGAAAAACCGGAAGCCATTGTATTGATCGCCATACCGCTGCTAATTCAAACCTATGGCATCTTTGCTATCGCTTACTGGCTGGCGCTTCGCTTAAAGTTACGCCATAACGTGGCGGCGCCCGCATGTATGATAGGAACGTCCAACTTTTTTGAATTGGCCGTGGCGGTGGCGATTTCCCTGTTTGGTTTACATTCGGGAGCGGCATTAGCCACTGTGGTAGGCGTATTGGTAGAGGTTCCGGTTATGTTGTCGCTGGTATGGTTCGCTAATCGAACCCGTCATTGGTTTGATAACGAACAAGTGTGACCCCGCTTTTTTTTACTTACGATAATAAAACGCCCCTCTTAAGGGGCGTTTTGATTTTTGCTAATTAGCGGATTGCCTCAATAAATTCAGGATCGCTAAATAAATTGTTCAGTAAGGTTTGAACTAAATCGACGTAGCTCGCCTGAGCATTAGGAATTGCAATGGCGCCCATAAATGATGAGTCAAACTCGTTGCTCGCCGAGATGGTTTTATCAAACGTTTGCTTACCGTCAGTTGAGACTACGAAGCGTGCGCTGATTTCACCATTTCCGGTCACGAAACCGGCTACATTGATGTCGTTGGTTAGCAATGTACCTTCAATGATGGTGCGCGATGCAGGCGCCCACAGTTCGGCCAGTTTCAGCTCATCGGTAAGCGCAGCTTTAAGGTATTCCCCATAGCTCTTACCCACATGAGAGGTCATTTTGTTGCCACGCAATGAAATTTTATCCAGACCCTTCTCGGCGCTGAATTCACCAACCTGAACAGCTTGTGCATCGGCGCTTTTCAGAGTTTGAACATTTTTCATTGATGCCTGGTAGGGCGGGGTGTTCATTGAACATGCTGCCAACAGGATAACCGGCAGTAACGCAATTAACTTTTTCATTGTGCAATGCCCTTATTCGAATTCTTCAGCAGTGTTAATGGCGTGCGCCATCTGTTCAAATGCTTGCTTAGTTGCACGACGTGCCGACAGCGAGAAGTCAGCGACAAATTCATCGAACTCAGCATTACCTTCCGTACTAACCGTGTTTTCCCAGTATGCATTGCCTTGTGCGTCAACCGCTTTGCAGGTTAACTCCACAGTAAAGCTTGTTGGCGGCCAGGTTACAAAGCTCGAAGAGCTTGAGTTGGTGGTCATAGACGGGGTGAAGATGTAAGCAATATTATTTTCTGCGATAAAAGCTTTATCGTCAGCAGATTCCATCAGGTATACATGCTCGAATTTATTGCTCAATAAGGTATACAGCGCGGTCTCTGTGTCCTTATAAGGAGTGTAAGTGACCTTGTCGCCGCCGCCACCGGGTGTGGTGACTTTTTTGTTGCGCAGTTCGTCAGTCAGTACATAACCTACCGCTTTGTCGCTTTTAGCTTCGTTAACAGGCAAGTTGGTTAAATCAGGGTTGAGTTGAATTTGGTGCGCACAGCCGGATAAAACTGCGACGGCGAATACCATCAACAGAGCAGATAGTTTTTTCATACATGTCCTTAGATCATTGTTATTTTTTTGTTCCGATTAAACATAACTAATCGGTATTGCGAGTGTATCCCTATCTGGGTGAGACGTCGACTTGCGCTCGGTTGAGAATTGTAAAAAATTTTTAACGCCAGAGTTACGCATGGCAAGGGGGCATCACAGCTACGAAGTCGATACAAAAAAGCCACCGGGTGGTGGCTTTAGAATTATGTTGAAACGGGCGTTGTGACTAAAGTTTAATGATATTGTCGCTGGTCACCCGGTCAATCAGCGTCACGAACGGATCGGCACCTGCGTATGATGGACGCTGATCCAATTCAATAACCAGGCTATTGGTACCTGAACGCAATTTGTGTTTCTGCTGGTACAGTACCTGATTGTCAACGCTGATGGTGTCGGGATCCTCGCTGAACAATACGATATCAACCCATTCCTCTAGCGGTTGCTCCTGCTCTCGACCATCACCGTCAGCGACGAATCGCTTAGCTTCAACTTCAAGAGTGATTTCAAACTTGCCCTGTTTCTCAACAACGTTACCCTGTTTGATCTTGATATCGTACAAGGTGATACGTTCAAACAAATCAGCAATAAAGGCTTGCTCTTGTTCGTCAGCAACCTGATTGAACGCCGCTTGTAAATCCAACGTAGTCGGGTAGGGGTTATCGCTAAAGCGAAACTTGTCTATCATCGACTTCAACGCCTGATTAACCCTTTGTTCACCCAGGCGGTCAAGCAGCGCCATCATCACCACAGAGCCTTTGCGGTAATGGATATAGCTTTGATTTTCACTGCGCATAAACGGCATTTCTTCAAGCAGTTCACTGCCGCGGGCAGAAAGGTAGCGATCCAGTTCATACTTGATGAATTTGCGCATCTTATCTTTGCCGTAGCGCTCCATTAATACCATTATTGCGCTGTACTGAGACAAACTTTCAGAAATAATCGCGCTACCCTGTACATTGGCGGCACCTACCTGGTGACCCCACCATTGGTGCGCCATTTCATGGGCAGTGACGTAATACACATAATCGATGTCCTCCGGGTTGGTCAGATTGGCAGTAAAACCAATTCCTTCGGAGTAGGGCACCGTATTGGCAAAACTCTGAGCAAATGAGCGATAACCCGGGAACTCGATGATCCGCATTTGTCGATGCTGATATGGGCCAAAGTGCGTAGTGAAGTAGTCTAGCGAGTCCTTCATGCTCTGCATCATGATGTCGAGGTTCCACGCGTGCTTTGGATCGTAGTAAATTTCCAAATTGACACCCTTGTGCTCATCCTTAATGACATCGTGACGGGCCGACAAATAAGCAAAGAAGTTAACGATCGGAGCATCCATTTTGTAATGGAAGTAATTACGGCCATCTTGCTCCCAACGTTTTTGAAGGTAACCGGGCGCAATCGCAATCTGATCACCGGCGGTGGATACCGTGGTTTCGAAATTAATGAAGCCAACTCCTTTGCCGAAAAATGACTCTTGGTATCGGGAGTCATCTTCCAGCTTGTGGGCGCGTGGGCGCTCAGGGAGTTCCTGCTTGCGACGCTCATGGCGATCGACAATATAGCGGTTTTGATCAACACCAAAGCTAGGAAACAGTGAATAGTTATTGATGAAGGTGCCGTTTTCGGCCACTTCAAAATCGAATCCGCGATCCTTAAAGCCTTGATGTGCGCGAGTCACTGAAATTACCCCCATCCGACTCTCACCAACCGCTAACGGTTGCTCAAAGGTTAACCAGGCAGAGCGCATATTTTCAATCGGTTCGCTAACAGTGACGCCTTTTATCTCGACCTGCCATTGCTTAGTATGGTCAGGCAGAGACAGCAAGGCGCGTTCGATGGGTTGCTCACCTTTGTTTTCAATGCGAATTTCGGCACTGGCTTCAATCCGACGCTGGTAGGGAAAAATATCGACATTGGCATTGACGTCGGTGATGACCGGAATGTTGTCGTCCTCATATTGGCTGAATTCACGCTCATATTGAGCGCGTAATTCGAGCCCCTGCTCGGCGCCAATAAATTGGTTCAATACTTTGGTGTTATAGTGGATATAACCGCCGGTAGCGACAAACACGCTCAGCCCGAATGCCAGAACCATTTTCCCTTTAACGCCAAGATGGTAACCCACCAACTTCAGACGCTGTTTTAGTTTTGCTTCGGGACCACGCTGCCATAGCGCGTAACCGAGCGTACTTAACACCAGTGCAAGACCAGCCCAGTAGATCAGGTACCAATTGAATGCGGTAAGGAACCAGCCGTGTCCGTTCAGATCAGAATAAGGAACGGGTGGCGTATCTCCGTAACTCCACATGGTGTGTTCCAGTCCTAACTCCTGAAACACCAGACTGGAGATAAAGTAGGCAACCAGAATCAGCATACCCACATATTTATTGGGGCTTAGGGTTTGAATAAAAAAGGCCAGTACTCCCATTAAACACCAAGGTATTAAATTGATGTAAAACAGTTCGACAAAGTACAAGCCAAATTCAAACTGGCTATAGCCTGCGGCGATTTGGAACAATAGCGTAAACAACATTCCAACCACATATAGCGAAGCTATGACGGCCCATAGGGCGATAATTTTTGACGCCCAAAACACCAGGTTGAACGCAGGCGTCGCATCAATGATATCGCCCATACCACTGCCGCGCTCACGCCAGACAATTTCACCACTGTAGTAGGTAATGACCACAAACAGCATGAGTCCAAAATTGTCTGTGATGGCAGCAACCATGTTCTTAGTCAGGGGCCAATCAGGTGTACCGTAAATCGCCCCCGGGCTGACAAAATAAATAGAAGAGAGATTAAAAACCGTAAAAATCAGCAACACGATAAGCGCTGGGCTCAGCAGGACCTGACGCATTTCAAAGCCAAGTCGGGTGAAGAATTTTTGTACTTGATGACCGCTCGTCGCACCGAGATTAATGCGGTTGCCAACCGGAGCTGGCATGCGAGAGGCCTTACTTGGTCGAGACTTTTTACCTTGTGAGGTCCATTGCATTTTGTGCAAACCGCCGACCAAAAAGATAAATGCAGCCCCAAACGCAAGCCAGATAAGTCGATTGTATAACAAGGTCTCGGTCAGGCTGATTGCAACGGTATTCTTATCAAATACGGTCCAGTAACGGGTAATTTCGCCAAAAGTCACCAGAGCGAAAGGGTCGAACAGCGCGGTTATCGAGCGATAGGCTGGTTCTCTGATTAAACTGTTAGTGACAATCCAGGCAATGAACAATCCCATTGCGACCAAGTACGTGCCCATCATTGAGCGCAAACGCAGTGCAATAGCGTAAAAAATCATACCCAGCGCTAAAAAACCCGGCACTATGATGTAGCCAAATATTGTCAGATAAAAGCTGAACTGGGTTGGCCCGACGCGCTCTTGATCTATCCATGGCATCAGGGTGCCAATCAACACACCCAGTGGCACAGCAGCGAACACCAGTAAAGTCACCACATAGGCGCCGAGGAAACGTCCCATCTGATAAGACATGGGGTTTAGCGGTCGGGTGTAAATCAGTTCACTCATGTTGCTGGTATGATTGCGTGTGGCGGTGCCGCCGACAAAATTAACCAGCAAAAACAGCGCGAATACGCTGAGGATTAACATGGTTTGGGCAATGGCAAAAGAACCATTGTACAACACGTTGCCGCCGCCACCGATTTGCACATTGTCGGATACCGTGGCTAAAAACGGCAGCAGAAAAAACACTGCGACAGTGACGAAAAAAGACGGCTGACGGATCAGGTATTTGGCTTCAAATCCCAAGCTTTTAAGTAACATACCCAATTCCCCTAGGCGCTTTGGCTGTCAGTGCGACGGGCCTGATGAAGGGTTGAGAAGTATACGTCCTCAAGATTAGCAGGGGCTTTTTCGAAGCCTTCCGGGGCTTGTTGGGCCATCACGTGGACGACATGGCTTCCGCCGATTAAACGGGTCGAGATAATATCCAACGATTGCTGCAGTTCTTTGTATTCATCAAGGCTGACCTGTTTGCGCCAGATTTGACCATTGAGGCTATGAGTGACTTCGGCGGGGTTGCCTTCGAGCAAAATGCTGCCCTGGCCGAGAACCGCCATGCGTGGACATAATTCTGATACGTCGTCGACTATGTGGGTGGAGAGAATAATGACCTTATCTTCGCCAAGGCTGACAAGTAAATTGTGGAAGCGATTTCGCTCTTCTGGATCCAGACCTGCGGTGGGTTCATCAACAATGATAAGGTCAGGGTCACCAAGCAGCGCCTGAGCGATACCAAATCGTTGACGCATCCCGCCTGAGTATGACGAAACGGCTTTATCTCTGTGCTGCCACAAGTTAGTGTGCACCAACAAACCTTCTACGGCTTCTTTTCGATCTGCGCTGTTGTTGAGGCCTTTTAATACCGCCAGATGGTCGAGTAGTTTTTCTGCACTGATACGCGGGTAAACACCAAAATCCTGAGGTAAATAACCCAATCTTTCTCGCAGGGCATTGGGTTGAGAGAGCACGTTAACGTCTTTAAATTGTATGCTGCCGCTGTCGGGTGCTTGCAGTGTTGCAATCGTGCGCATCAGACTGGACTTGCCCGCTCCATTCGGCCCTAACAAGCCAAACATGCCCGGAGGTATATCCAAAGTGACGCCGTTCAGTGCTTTTACGCCATTGCTGTATACTTTGGTTAATTCGGAAATGCGCAGCATAAAAATCCTTTTATATCAGTTATTATTGATGATTTTTCATACTAACCTGAAAATTGTCAGCTCACAGTATCAATTTGTAACAACCCGTTTATGCTATGAGCGGCTACTTTAAAAAGCCCATATAAGGTAAGGTGTCGAACCGCGATAAGAGGTAATTGGATGTGAAGCTAAACACGTTAGGTTGGGCCTTTTCGTTGGTCCTGTTAAGTGCTTGTGATCAAAGCACCCAAAGTAAACAAATCGAAGAGCTGGATGAGCATAAGGCCGAGGCAAGAGCGATGTCGATCTCGACCTCAGCACGCCAACTCAGTAATGCTATCTCTTTGTATAGAATGAAGCATGATGGGCATTACCCCAGTGGCATCAATCAAGCCGATCAGGATTCTGAGCAGCAAAGTCTGTTGGATGCGAATATACTATCTGAGGCTTCGATCGGGTGGACGCTCAGCGAGCAGCAACTGCGCTATACCCCGGTAAAACGCGTCACGTGTTTGGCGCTACAAAGCTACAGTAATTTTATCAAGTGTGTTGCCGTTGATAAGGATAAAACCCGCTTCGATGCGCTGTTCGATATTACCCAGTAGATCAGCGGTATCGATTAAGCCGGGATTTATTACGGCCTTTAACAATGTTTGCTTTAGCATTTACGCTGATTAAATTATAATCATACTGATGTTATTGAGTGGATGTGGGCGCCAAGCCGCGCACCTCGACTTTAATCCTCCATACCTATCTACTTGCAAGGAAGCCTTTAATGAAAGTTAAATTATTAATCCTCACACTGATGGTCAGTCACACCGCCATGGGGGGAGTCAAGGAGCTGGAAGCGGCTGCAAATAAATTTTGTGAGAAAATGAAAGTCTGTATTAAGCAGGAAATGGCCAAGGAAATGGGTGATGATATCCCCCAGCAAATGCGTGATTTAGTCGATCAGATGGCGAACCAAATGTGTCAGCAAGCACTGCCTGAAATGATGCCGGACGAGTCAATGGCGGATAAGCAGGACTTTATCGAGGCTGGCACGCAATGTTTGCAAGACATGCAAAACATCCCTTGCGATCAGTTTGAGACTGCCGAAGAGCCGGCGTCTTGTAAACGCGCCCAGGCGCTGGCTGAAAAATACGGCCAATAACAACTAAACGAGCCCGGTGAAGCCGGGCGGTTGCCAACATGGGATAAGGAACCTTAGTGCAGTCTGTCTCCTGGTACCACTTGTTGGGATCCCTTAGTGCCGCATTGTTCTTGATGACCTGGTTGGGATTGGCACGACAGGTATACCGCATTCGAACAGGGCGGAAAATTGCAGGGCAAGGCACCATAAGCCTGTCGATGAATCAATTTGCCTCCAGTTATTTCGCCTTTTATGCCGTGATGGTGTTGGGGATCGCGTTACAACCCTTTAATCACTATTTAGTCTGGACCCGTATCGTTGCCCTGCTGTTGATTCTTTGGGTGTTGTTTTACATAGCACGTGAACGGCAACGCTGGTGGGTGTTTGTGTTCGGCTGTTTGGCGTTAATACTCGCGGTTATCAGCATGGCATACCGTCCCTATCCGCTGATTGCGACCTTGGCGACCCAAGGAATGATGATTGCCGTCACTGTGGTGTTAGTCCAGGGCAGTGTTCACCAATGGTGGATATTGGTAAAAACCCAGCGTGCAGGCAGTTTATCAAAAAGCTTATTCGCCAGTATTTTAATCAAAGATTTGAGTACGTTGGCGTTCGCTGCAACCATGCCATTTGATCAGGCATGGCCGATTTGGATGCTTAATGGCAGCAGCATAGTGACCCGGGGAGCGATCCTTGTGATGCTTTGGCGCTTACCAGCAGAAACCTCAGCTTGATTTTGTATCACCGTCTTGGTGTTCAGCTGCTTGCTGCTCCAGATTTTGTAATGCGATATCCTGCTCGCGGGTCAGGGAATAAATGTGCTTGACCCGACACCCCATCTGCGGTGTTTTACCAAAATAGATAGAGTCAAAACCTGCATTTAAATGGTCGGTCGCTTTGATTTTCTGCGCCCACTCCAACTCGTGGCAACGGTTATTGAATTGAATCAGGTAGGGTCGGTTGACACCGGCGCGGATGACCACAAAGTGCTCGCCGAGATTTGAAAAGCTACGTAACTGGCCGGCGCGAATCCGACTGGTTTTTTGCAAATCCCACTCGGTTATCTTGGCTTGTACTGCCTGTTGCCATTGTTCTTCACTAAAATTAAAAGAAGCACATGCTGTCAGGCTCAAAGCAAAAGTGAAGGTTATCAGGTGTTTCATAGCGTACTCCTTGATGCGAGTTATCATCCTAGTCTGATTCACCTTAACCTAAGCTGAAACTTCGATGCGGTAGTTCAGCCCGATTAATGGGCAAGGTAGCCTGTTTGGCTACAGGGCCTTCTTCGTCGGTACGACTACATTGGCGAAAATTAAGCCTGCTACCAGTGACATAAAAATCAGAAACACTTCCTGACCTAAATGGTCTGCATTAATTAAATCTTCACCGGAAATAAATGAATTCAGGCCGATATAGGTTTTTGAACCAGGCACCAGCACAATCAATCCGTGCATGGCAACGATGGTTGCAGGCTGATTGGCAATGCGGGTGAAGAGGTTGGCAAAAACACCCAAGGCGAACGCGCCCACAAAGGTGCCCAACCCCTGTTCCATATAGGCGGAGCTCCAAGTGGTTGCTGCATATGCTATAAATGCCGAGGCGAGGGCCCAGGGTAAGTGCTTTAAACGAGTGCGGAAAATAACGACCAGCGCGAGGCAAAGCAGAAAAACCGCTAGCCAAGTGCCCCAAAATGGCAGTGATGCAGCGGGGGTGTAGTCATTTTTTCCCACTAATGCAAAGCCCGCGGCAATGCCCAAAAAACCACCGAAATACAGTTTAAATAATTGCATCAGACCGTCCATGACTCTGGCCGTTCCGGATACCATATTTCGCGAAGACAGCTCGGCCAGTCCCATTGTCAGGG
Organism: Alteromonadaceae bacterium; assembly: GCA_964228145.1. Classification (GTDB taxonomy): domain Bacteria; phylum Pseudomonadota; class Gammaproteobacteria; order Enterobacterales; family Alteromonadaceae; genus Pseudobowmanella. The sequence goes on from CAXQZJ010000171.1 coordinate 36,157, forward strand.
CTAACCCCGGTACTAACACAATTACAGAAGATAACACTACTAAAGGAATGTTGATGCCGGGATCAAGGTAACGACTAATCAGACAGGCGCCGAGTCCAGCAACAAAAGCCGTGATCGGCTCCAGCATTAAATTTACCCGGCGGCTGTATTGCGCCCACAGGGTCCATACATAAGCAACGATACCCAGTAAACCGGCCCACAAGATCTCGGGCCAACTGGCACCCATCAACATGGCAAAAGCGCCAGTAGACAAGCCAAAAGCAGCACAAGTTAACGGTTTGCCGTAAGGGCTACCCATGGCATCAATTTCATCAAGCCGGGTATCAGCCTGTTGCAGGGTGACATTACCGGCAATCAAGTCACTGGCCAATTCGTCGGTTAATGACAACGCGTTCATATCCAGGTCACCCGGCAATAATCGGGCGGCATGGTTGTACTCATCCTCGTGTTTATCTGACCATATAACGAAGGTCAGTGCAGTGGGCGTGGAGATAAAAGATGCGCGAACACCCAGGGCGGTGGCGACCTCCGTAAGGTAGGCTTCCAATCTGAAAGCCGGCGTTCCATATTTGTGCAACATTTTGCCCAGCTTTACGATGAATTTGCGTATCTGTATAAACTCAGCAGTATCCACTGGGCGGCACCTTTTAGTCTGTAAGATGAGGTCAATTTATTGATATATTTGAAGATTGTATGACTGTATAGGCTTTGCTGCAAACAGCTTGTGGTGTTTTGTGCAGATAGATAAGCGACAGGGGCAAATAAGGATAAAAACTCAGCCTGAGTACATCAGGCTCAGGCTGGTTTTCTTAAACGCAGTAACTTAGTTATCTGCAGCGTCCTGAATTTCTTCGCCAGCATCTTCAATGTCTTCACCCATGCCTTCGATGGTAGAACAGCCACCGAGCGAACCCATGATAAAAGCCAATGCCAATAGATTGCGTGAAAATTTAACAAAAGTCTTCATACGTTTTCCTCCTGTGTGTGCGGCCAACGAGTGTTAGCTTAGTGTAACTACAGCAATATCAGTACCAACACAGAAGCGAGTGATAACCGCTTAATCTTTCTAAAAAATAGAATAAAGTCTGGTTTAAAATCCAATTTTATTTCTGCTAAATAGAACTAGAATGCAGTTAATTGAAAAATTGGGAGCAAGACATGAAAAATATTCTGGCGGTGTATTCGTCTCTTAGCGGTGAAACAGGTCAATCAACGCAACTCGCAAATTACTTATTGCAGCAATTAGATGCAAAGGGTGAGTATCAGGTAATAAAACGTGACCTAGCTGCCATGGCACTGCCTCACCTTGATGCTGATGAAATGCAAAGTTGGATGACAGAGGCATCGGCGCGTACGGAGCAGCAACAAGCTCTGGCCGCCCGCTCAGACGCACTGATTGAGGACGTTAAACAAGCAGATATTCTGGTGGTGGCCATGCCTATGTATAACTTTGGTGTTCCATCGTCATTTAAAGCCTGGATAGACCGAATTGCCCGAGCCGGCGTGACGTTTAAATACACAGAAACGGGACCGGTTGGCTTGCTGAGCGACAAGAAAATTATTGTTACTGCAGCGCGAGGCGGACAGTATGTGGGAACCAACATGGATACCCAAAGCAAGTACCTCAAAGACGTTTTTGCTTTCCTGGGCCTGACAGATATTGAGTTTATCTATGCGGAGGGGCTGAATATGGGCCTGGCAGACTCAGCGCTTGAAAAAGCGCACCGGCAGCTAGATGAAGCCGCCAAAGCGCTTTAATTCAATACAAGCCAGCCTTACAAGCTGGCTTTTTTGTTATCAGTAATAGTTTAAGTCTTGAGTTTTGCCGCGAAAAATCCAGTAAGACATCGCCGTGTAAGCGAGTATCACCGGAAGTACGATAACCACACCCCAACCGATAAAAATCAGTGACTCAGTCGCGCTGGCAGCTTCTTGAGCGGTCATTTGTCCGGGCACGACGTAAGGAAAATAGCTGTACGCCATGCCTAGCAAACTGATGGTAAATAAACTGGCAACTGATGTGAAAGGCAGCCAACAGGCAAAGTCACCTTGATGGGGGACCCGACGCAGATATCTGTCGGTAATAAACACCAAAATGGCACATAATAGCGGAACAGGTGCCAGCAGTATTACATTCGGTAACGACAACCAGCGTTCTGCAACGTCAGGACGTAACAAGGGGTTAGCGACACTGATGGCAATGATACCCAGTGTCGTTAACCAGCCCGCTCGGCGTGCTTTTCGGGCTGCGAACTTTTGCAGTTCGCCTTCTGTTTTCAACACCAGCCAGGCACCGCCAATATAGGCGTAGGCTGCGGTAACACACACGGCACTTAACAGCGCAAAACCATAAGCCTGCCAACTTTGTTCGAAGCCCATAACGTAAAGCCCCAGCCCGTAGCCCTGGCTAAGAGATGCCAGGACTGAACCCACTTTAAACAGGGTGTCCCATAAATTCTGATAATGGGTGATTGCCTTGGCACGAAAGTCGAAAGCCACCCCTCGCAGAATAAGCCCAATTAACATTACAGCAACCGGCAGGTAAAGTTGCTCAAGGACCAGACTGTGCGCAGTCGGAAAGGCGATCAGCAAGATTCCAATGGCCAATACCAACCAGGTCTCATTGGCATCCCAGAAAGGCCCAATCGAGGCGATCATTTTATTTCGCGATGCTTTGCTATCGGCCGGCAACAGAATGCCAACGCCCAAATCATAGCCATCTAATATGGCGTAGACCAGTATGGCCAGTCCCATTAGACCGAGAAAAATTTCAGGTAAATACTGGCTCATTGGATAGCCTCCCCGGCAACAGAATTATCATGTTTTTGTTTTTCAATCGCGGTTTCAAATTCTTCGACTTTGACCGATTTTCTTGCCATGTAAAACAGGGTATGGAGATAAGCCACCAATAGCAGTGCGTAGATACCAAGGTACAAAATCAGCGACATCCCCACGTTGGCCGGGGCAATGGGGGTTACTGCTTGTTCTGTGGTTAACACCCCTTGGACTAGCCACGGTTGGCGGCCTATTTCTGTCACATACCAGCCGGCTAAGGTTGCAATCCAGCCCGAGAATGTCATGACCACCAAGCTTTTCAGCATAAACTTGCCCGGGTACTTGCGTCGGATCAGTGGGATAGCTACCGCCCAACTGACCACTAACATTAGCAAGCCCATGCCCACCATCAGACGAAAACCAAAGAACACGGGCTTGACGGGGGGATGCTGGTCAAAGCTGTTCAACCCCTGAATTTCTCCTTCTGTGTCGTGGGTGAGGATCAGGCTGGCTAATTTCGGTACACCTATGGCCAAATGATTTGTGCGAAGTTCTTCATCCGGCCAGGCA
>CAXQZJ010000172.1:0-4788 GCA_964228145.1 Alteromonadaceae bacterium
CTTAGTGCACTTTGGTTAACCGTCGCTTTGACAGCCTGTACACCAAAGTCAGCAGAAGAACAAATAGCCAATGCCATGCAACTTGTGGCAGAAGGTGAAAAAGTGGCAGCCATCGTTGAGTTAAAAAACGCTGTCATTACGTAGCCAAATAACGCTTAAGCTCGCTTTCAATTAGGAAGCCTGGAATTCGAACAAGGTCTTTGGGAAGAGTCGGAAAAAGAAATCCGGCGCGCATTAGACTTGAGTTATCCCGTCGTCGACGCTTACCCTATTCTGATCCGTTCGATTTTTTACCAAAACGATTTCGACCGTGTTCTCATGGAACTGGAGTCCAAACCTGAAATACAGGATGCTCAGGTAACAAGCACGCTGGCGTTGTTTGAATACCTTTCCAAACTCAAAAGCGGTGAGCAGGACCCGGTTATTCCCGCAGAGTCACTCAAGCAAGAAGAGCTACTTATTGCGCAGTCGTATCAAACGCTGGAGCAAGGCAATCCAGCGGTCGCACTGAACATCACGCAAAAATTTACTACGCCTTCGATTGAACCGTTTGAAAAGCTAATACTTAAGGGCATGATTCACTCTTTGCAATACGATCATGTCAACGCGATCATTGCTTTTAATGAAGCCCTCGACATTTATCCGTCTTATCACGTTGCGCGATTTTTACTCGCGGAGCAACTTATAGAAGACAAGCAGTTAACGCGTGCCGATGAGCAAATTGAGCGTTTGCTGCAACTCAATCCTAATAGTGGCCATGCGAATTATTTAAAATCTTTGGTCTACTTTTATCAGGATAATTACGAACAAGCGCTTCAACTGGCTAACGTTGCTCTGCAGAATGACGCAAAACCGGCATTAGCCAGTTTTGTTGCAGGTACCAGTGCTTACCGCACGGGTCGCCTGGAGAGTGCGCTCCGTTACCTTAACACCGCGGCAAGTACTTTGCCTCCAAGTCATCCAACGCACCGCCTACTTGCACAAGTGAAATTGGAACTGGGTTATGTAGAGGACGTCGCAAGCAGCCTTGATGGACTCAGCATTGAGCCCGGTCAAGGTGCAGAAATTTACAGTCTCGCCGCATTGCAAAAACTACAGAAAGGACAACGCGCTGAATCTGAGCGTTACTTGTCGAAAGCCAGATCGCTTGATCCCAATAATCCGGTTAGTCTGCTTCGCGAAGGTTTCATTCTACTCGATGATAACCAGGCCTCAGCCGTGGATTCTCTGGCAAAAGCCCTCGATATCGACCCAAATCTAAGCGAAGCCTGGGTATTACTGGCTCAGGCAAAGTATGAAGAAAGCGGTTTGGCGTCAGCATTAGCCATTGCTGACCAATGGGGCGAGTTAAGTCCAATCAACGGCGAGTTTCTGAAAGGCATTCTTTATCTACGTGATGAACAGGAAACAGAAGCGAGCAGGCATTTTAGCCAGGTATTGAAATACGACCCTGAAAATACCGCAGCACTGCGATACATGATGATTGGCAATGCCCGCCAGGATAAGTTTAAAGAGGCCATGGAGTATGCCGAGAGGCTGCTAGCGCTGACCCCGAATGACCTGCAAAACCTGATTGATGTTGTGAACATTAAAATCGGTCAGGGTCAGGAGTCTGAATTAGAAGAATATCTGACGAAGCGAATAAAGGCATACCCGGATGCAACCGCCCCTGTATCAGCACTGGCGTTTATTTACTTGCGGGCAGACAAACCCGACAAAGCCATTAGTTTAATGAAGAAGGTTGAGGACCCACAAAACTTTGGCATCTATCAGGCACTCGGTGATGCCTATGTAGAAAAGGGCGATTTTGGCCAGGCCATTGAAACCTATAAGGATTGGACTGATAAGTTCCCTACTGACAGACGCGGTTGGTATCGTCTTATCTCAACCTACCAGTTTATGAATAATTTCGACGGGGCAATGGAAACGACCCAGCAAGCGCGTACCTACTTCCCTAATGATAAACGTCTTGTATTATTAGAAGCCCACTTAGCGGCTTCCACCGGACGTTTTGCTCAGTCAAAACGGGCTATCTCAATTCTGGAAGAAGACGGCAGTGAACTAGCTGCTCTGGCACATACCCGGGGTTTATTAGCACTTAACGAAAAACGCTACCCTGACGCCGTAAAATTGCTCACTGCTTCTTATGAAAATAATCCGGGATTTGCTGTTTCAAGACTACTGGCTTTCGCGCTGGCCGGTGCCAAAGACCCTAAAACGGGTTTAGGCTACCTTCAAACGGAAGTGGATAAAGCCCCGGACAATACACTCTACAAATTTGTAACAGCCGAGTATGCCTCAGCCAATGGATTCCTCAATGAAGCCATTTCGATGTACGAGCGCATTCTGACTGAAAAGCCCAATGATTTTGCAGCCCTGAATAATATAGCAGGCGTTCATACTCAACTTGGCAATTACGACAAAGCGCTTGCCGCTGCCAAAGCGGCTTTTAGTCAGGCGCCGGAATCCGAGTTTGCCCTGGATACATTGGGATATGTTTTGATCAAGACCGGTGATGTAAAACAAGGTCGTAGTTACATCGAGAAGGCGCTGGGCAAAGCAGCAAATAACAAAGAAATTCAGTTACACGCAGCAGAAGCCCTTATTCTTGATGGCGACAAAGTCAGGGCGAAAAATATGTTAGGACGTATTTATCCAACGACACCGGCACAAAAATCTATGCATAAGGCATTGCTGAAACAGCTCGAAGAGCAAGAATAACGGTCACTGCAAGGAATGCAATTACGCCTGGTCGTTCAACATACTTTTGAACTGCAAGAGGTTGCCTTTGCCACTGAGGCATTGGCAGCCCGTCTACCTGCGCCGCCCCCTTTTATCCAACCATTCTGGCTACTGCCCTGGCTGAAGCAAAACCAGGATAAACAGCCAGTCTGGTTACAATGTTTTGATGGTGACAATCTGGTGGCATCGGTTTTTGCCGTAATCACCCCCTCTCAGGGGATCCATTCCCCTTTCACTTGTGGTTGGTTTAATAAAACCGGTGACCCTACTCGCGACCAAATCTGGATAGAGTTTAACGACCTGCTGGCGGAGCCTCAGTGGCATCAGGAAGCAGTAACACTGGTATTGGACTGGTGCAAAAAGAACGCCCGTGACTGGCGACTGGAAATAACCTCATCACCTGCCCCCTGGTTAGCGCACCCAGGCTTTTATTGCGATTCGACCAGTATTCCCGGGTACGCAGTATTACTTAGTCCGACGTTTGCAGATAAAGACCGTTTTCTTGCCAGTTGTTCGGGGAACACCCGCAGTCGTATACGACGGGCTATTAAATACTTGCAAGCACACTACGGGGACATTACTGTTCGCGATTTTGGCCCCAACCCGCCGGCTGAAATACTGAGTGAAATGGGCGGATTTCACTTACAGCGCTGGAAGGAAGATCCTCAGGGAAGTGGTTTTAGCAATCCGGATTTTATCGCATTTCATCAGGCTTTGATGCAGTCAGACTCTGACAATCCGCGCTGTGATATTTTAGGTTTTTACGCCGGCGAACAGTGTATTGGATACACCTACAATCTGCTTTGCAATGATAAGGTCTATTTTTACTTATCAGGGATCAATTACATAGAATCCACGAACCGCTTTCAACCAGGCTTAGTGATTCATACCTATGCTATCAGCCACTATGCTAAACAGGCGTTCAAACGGTATGACTTTATGGGCGGTGATAGCCAGTATAAGCGCTCCTTGTCGAATCACAGCTACTCTCTGTACATGCTGAGATTACTCAGAAAAGATTGGCTCACCTCGCTGTATCAGTGTGTAAAAACGTTGAAAACTCAGTTTTTTAAACGAAAAAGCCATTAGATTCACATTTTCAGTATTTTTACATGGCGATAAACGGTAGAGTTTAACTAATCACTAATAATGCACGCTAACTTTGTCTGAATCTTGGTCACAGGACGTGAGCCTATGCAGCGAAGATGAGTGTAAATGTTTGACAGTAATCTTTGACACATGCAATCACAACATCATTTTTCATTACGTGTGCCAGCATCCGATAAGGCGGACATTGCGTCCTTTTCAATCGGTATTCCTATGTCTCAGGGGGCCTGTTTCGTTCACAAGCCATTGCAATGTAAACGCAGCGATGACATGGCCGTTGATTGCGCATTCACCCCACTAGCCTGGTGGCCGGATCATTCAATAAAATGGCTCCTCGTGCAGGGGCATACGGCAGTGTCCGGTATCAGTGACGCACAATTTTATATTGAGCACATGCAAACCCCTGCGGTTACTGTGAATCAGGAGCATGTTGATTCACGCGAAAGCCCCACCTTAATTAGTCTCAGCACCCGGAACTGGCAATGTAAAATACAAACTGATTCCCTGCTGAACTGCGACATAAGCGTTGCTGGAAAGCATTATTCGCTGTCATGTCAAAATACGTTCCGAGGCGTTTTCAGTCACAGTGCGTGCCAGTTAACACACTGGCATGTAGAGCCTAAATATTACGATCAGCAGGACGGCGCCCCGGCGTTTATCAACCTGTCACTCGATTACACGCTCATTCCAGAGCAGACCGATTTTGCAGCTGTAGAGCTCAGGACCCGGCTGGTATTTCAGCCTTCTACTGGCATAGTTACGGTGACGACATCACTGACGAATACAAATCCGGCCGAGCACAATGGCGGCACATGGGACCTGGGTGAACAGCGCAGCCTGTTAATTGACAGTCTGGCTATTTCAGTGTCACAACAAAATGCAGAAGCCAGCTTACAAGTCTCTCCCGAGCAGCCTTTCATGGCAATCAGTGAACAGGCG
>CAXQZJ010000173.1:0-6753 GCA_964228145.1 Alteromonadaceae bacterium
GAAAAGTCGCTATCGTTTAGATGATCTTCCTGAAACTGAACTCGAATTTCTAGAAGCAGCGGCCAAGAGCCGTGGTGCGATAATGGCGGGCGGTCGGGTTAATCTGCACAAGATTTGTGAAATTCTGCTAACCGAACTGCAGTCGGGTAAATTAGGGCGTATTACCCTTGAAACGCCTGATATGATTGCGGCTGAAGAAATTGAAATGGCTGAAGCTGAAGCCAAAAAAGCGGCGGATAAAGCCAAGCGCAAAGCTCGATTTAAGCAAGGCTCAATGACACCCGATAAAAAAGACCGTAAAGAAAAACGAGAGGAAAAGCGCGCTGAGCAAAGCCGGCGTATGAAGAAAAATCGCCGGTAGATGTATGTGCCACGGACCGCCCAGGTCGGGCCGCGTAGTTCGGGCCGCCCAGAATCAAGGCCCAAACCATCTCGTCATGCTGAACTTGATTCAGCATCCAGGTCTTTGCTTGCGCAACAATGCATGGATTCCAAATCAAGTTTGGAATGACGAAGGTAGGAGTTTGGAATGACGATAGGTCGGGCCGCGCAGGTGGGGCCGCTCAGGTGAGGCCACTACGGCGAGTGCGACTGTTAGCCTTTGAAACCTTTAGCGACCAGATAAACTTCTCGGGAACGGGGACGCGACGCTGCAGGTTTACGCACCAAAACTTGCTTGAATGCGCTTTTCACGTCTTTGACATACTCATCGTAACCTACGCCTTGAAACACTTTGGCGCAGAAACTGCCTTCTTTTTTTAGAACGTTACGAGCCATATCCAGTGCTAGTTCTACTAAATACATTGAAGCATACTGATCGGTAGTATTGACACCGCTCATATTGGGCGCCATGTCTGATACAACAACATCCACAGGTTGACCGCCAAGCACTTCAAGGATTTGGTTATAAACGGCTTCTTCTGTGAAGTCGCCTTGAATAAAATCAACGCCAATAATGCTGTCCATAGGCAAAATATCTGAGGCAATCACGCGGCCTTTATCACCGACAATCGGTGCGACAATTTGCGACCAACCACCGGGGGCAGAGCCTAAATCCATCACGGTATGGCCGGGCTTTATTAACTTATCTTTATCGTTAATTTCGATGAGTTTGTAACTGGCGCGGGAACGGTAGCCATCAATTTGAGCCTGCTTAACGTAAGGGTCGTTGACGTGTTCATCCAGCCATTTTTTACTCGTTTTAGAGCGTGCCATAGTGTGTTTCGCCAGTTGCTGTTGCTTGAAGGTCGCATATTGTAAGCCGCTGTGCGTGGTTTGCAAATCTAACTGCCGGATTCCGCGGTTCCGTCTGTGACAGTCAGCAGGTACAATGCTCGTCCTTGTGAGCAGCCAGAGTTTTATCATGAATCTCAGTGATGTTAAAAAACTGCATCAAAAGAAGTACCGTCAGCAATTCGCCCGTTACCTGATAGAAGGTGAGCATCTGTTACTGGAACTGGACAGAGCTATTGCAAATCGGGATGCTCAACCTGAGATTCAGCTGTTTGTAACCGAGAACTATTTCAAGGCCATGCCAGCGCTGAATTTTGAGGCCAGTATCGAGATCATCAGCGACAAGCAAATGAAGCAAATCAGTGATACTAAAACCCCGCAGGGGGTTGTTGCTGTTGTACCTTTGGCATTGTTTGACGCGATTCGGCAGTGTCAAAGCAGTGATAAAGCCGTTTATTTGTATGAAATTCAGGATCCAGGCAACCTGGGTACCATTATTCGCAGCTTAACCTGGTTTGGCGGGTTTCGCCTGATCCTCAGTCCTAACAGCGTTGACGCGTTTAACCCCAAAGTGATACGAGCTTGCATGGGGGCTAATTTCCACCTGTCTATTGAACAAGATGTGGAAATCAGTCAACTGGCCGATCGGTATCGCCGATTTGCTTACCTGGATATGCGCGGCGAACCGCTGAATTCTGCAACATTTAGCCAGTATGATTGTTACATATTTGGAAATGAAGCTCGCGGCGTTCCTCACGCATTGCTCAACGCTTTGGATGCAAAGGCGTATACCATCGGAGGCTGCGGTGCGATAGATTCATTAAATCTTGCTACTGCAGTATCGATTAGCGCTTTTCAGCTACAAACTCAATAAAACAGTATCCGTGATAGTCCAACGTTAGCTGACAGCAAAAAAAGCCCCGCTAAATGCGGGGCTTGTATATCAACTAGCGAAGAGGCTTATTTTTCGGCCTGTTTCACGTATTTTTCCAGCCACTGGTCCTGCTCCCAGATCATGTGCAAAACACTCTCCTTAGCACGATAGCCATGGCTCTCTTTTGGTAACATGACCAATCGGGTGGTGGCACCAAGGCCTTTGAGCGCGTTGAAGTAACGCTCACTCTGCATTGGGTATGTTCCTGAGTTGTTATCCGCCTCACCGTGGATCAGCAGCAAGGGGGTTTTCATCTTATCAGCGTGCATAAAGGGTGACATCTGGTAATAGATCTCCGGTGCTTCCCAATAATTACGTTGCTCACTTTGGAAACCGAACGGGGTTAGGGTCCGGTTATAAGCGCCGCTTCGGGCAATACCAGCAGCAAAAAGGTCGGAATGTGACAGCAAGTTGGCAACCATGAATGCGCCGTAGCTGTGACCACCCACGGCAACCCGGTGTCTATCGATTAAACCTCGCTCATCCAGCGCATCAATCGCTGCTTTAGCGTTAGCCACTAGCTGTTTACGAAAAGAATCATTGGGCTCTTCATCACCTTCACCAACAATCGGGAACGCAGCATCATTAAGCACCACGTAACCTTTGGTCACCCAGTACACAGGATCGCCATAATAAGGGTAAGTGAACTGGTTGGGATTATTGGTATTCTGCCCGGCACTGGACTTGTCTTTGTATTCACGGGGATACGCCCACAATATTGCCGGGTAGGTTTTACCTTTTTCGTAGCCAACCGGTAAATAAAGCGTTCCAGATAACTCAAGTCCATCGTCACGCTTATAGGTAATGACTTCTTTATGGACACTTTCGATACTCTTAAACGGGTTAGCAAAGTCAGTTAACTGAACAAGTTGCTGGGCCGTCAAATCTCGGAAGTAATAGTTAGGGTATTCATTTTTAGATTCAATTCTGACTAACAGGCGGCCTGAGTCTGGTTCAAAGTCATACAGTTGCTCAAGCATATCTGTGTAACGCGACTCGTATAAGCGTTCAGTTTGCTTTGTACCCAAATCGAATTTATCCAGAAACGGAAATTGTCCTTCTTTGGTAAATCCATCACCGAGCATAAAGATACTGCTGCCGTCCATTGCTAAGACACTGCGCCCATAGGCGTTACGTTTTGTCACCGGCGCACCAGGGTCGCTGTATCTGTCCTGATAATTACGGCTGAACAAGACGTCTGGAGTCTGAGCAGGATCTGCAGGATTAAAACTGTACATGCTGGTTGTGCGCGTGTCCCACCAATAATCCTGGGCTAATGCAGTTTGCTCATTACCCCACATCACTGAATATAAACGCAATTTGGTTTTCAGCAGTTGCTCAGGTTCACCATCGAAAGGTGGTGTAATTGCCATCAGTTGATCCCGATATTCAACTTCATTGGCAGGATCACCACCGTCCAACGCTTCGGTATACACTAGGGTATTGGGCTTATCGCTGCGCCATGACAAATTTCTCGGACCGGTACGTACCGCCATAAAGCCTTGTGGCAGGTCTTCAATCAAAGGTACGCTGACAATTGTCTTCACCTTTTTGCCATTTTTACTCAGGTAAACGGTTTCGGTTTTAGGAAAGCGAGAGTAGGGGACTAAATAAGAGAAGGGACGGCTATATTGATCGACCAATACGTATTTACCATCCGGTGAGACACTGATTGAACCGTACATACCACTTTGTAAAAAGCGCGACATCTTGCCTTTGACGGTGACTTTAACAATGTCTGACTGGGCTAACTGTTCGAAGTTAAACTCGTCAGTTTTATTTTTCAGCAGGTCCTGATAGGTGCGATTTTGCGCTTTCTTGCCATCACTTACCGAGATAGTGGGCCCGACCGGCACGCTGGATTCTGGATCGATAAGCGGCTGAATAGTCGTAGGCTTAACTTTAACTAACATGGTTTCGTTATCGGATAACCAGTTAATCACATCGCGCATGTTGGCGTTTAAACGCGCCTCAGTGAGTCGTTTGGCGCGGGCTTTATCGACATCGATAATCCACAATTCAACACCTTGCTCAGTGGTGTTCGTCATCGCCATATATTGCTGATTGGGTGACCAGCTGAAATTCGCCAACTGGGGTTGTGATGGCATGCCTTGAATATCAATGACCTCAGTCTTTCCCACTTTCTGTAATTTAATATCGTTATAAAAGGTAGTTCGGCTACCGATATAGGTTTTAGGATCAATCCGCAGGCCGGCTAAGCGCATCTCCTTTTTTGATAGCTCGCTGATACTTTTAAAACTGTCTCTGTATAGCAGAAACATATTTTCACGGGCATCATCAATCAGTGTTGATGGGGCCCGTTTCACATCAACAAGTTCGAGAATTTCAGCAGACGGTTTCTGGTAGGTAAGGGCATCTTGTGCCATACCTCCAAAACTTACCGCGGCCAGTATTAGTAGGCATAGTTTCTTCATGCATATTTCCTTGGCTAGTTCATCAATGATGATTGTTATTATCGTTGCCTCTTCAAGATAACAAAGCTTGCGATCATAAGGTGAGTAATTGAGATGATTGGTCTATTCAAACGGGTAGACATTTTCTTACGAGGAGAATCCTCTCCATTGGAGAGGATCAAGGGCGTGGTGTTTTGGCAGATTTGCCCAAACACCCGATCATTAGATTAGGCGGCGGGTTCGCTGGTCTGGATTAGTCCATGTGCTTCGAGCAACTGTGCAATTTCTGCAATGCTGTCTGGATCATCGATAGTCGAAGGTACAGAGTAAGCGTGCCCATCAGCAATCTGTCGCAATAATTTACGCAGAATTTTACCTGATCGTGTTTTAGGTAAACGTTGCGCAATCAGCACAGTCTTAAAGCAGGCTATTGGGCCAATGTCATCTCTGACCATTTTTACGAGCTGTGCTTGCAGCTCCAGCGGTTCAACATCGACACCGTCTTTAAGTAATACCAAGCCGACCGGTAACTGACCTTTGAGCGCATCATTGACGCCAATAACACAACACTCTGCGACTGCTGGATGGCGTGCAACCACTTCTTCCATCTCGCCGGTAGATAAACGATGGCCAGCGGTATTAATCACATCATCCGTGCGGCCCATCACAAATAGGTATCCGTCCTCATCAAAATAACCACCATCCCCGGAGGTGTAGTAACCCGGGTTTTGGGTCAGGTAGCCATCAATGAAGCGCTGATCATCGCCCCAAATGGTTGGCAAACAACCAGGGGGCAAGGGGCGTCTGATACAAATAGCTCCTTGCTGACCAGTCGCCACAGCGTCACCATTTTCATCTAAGATTTCTACACTAAATCCCGGCGAAGGTTTGGTTGATGAGCCTGGTTTTACCGGAAATTGTTCTACCCCCATAGGGTTTGCACTGATTGCCCAGCCCGTTTCGGTCTGCCACCAATGATCAATGACCGGCTTGTTGGTTCTATCGCGGGTCCATGCATAAGTTGGTGGATCCAGTCTTTCACCGGCCATAAAGATGGTGCGCAGGCTGGATAAGTCGTAGTGAGCGATTAATTTACCGTCAGGATCGTTTTTCTTAATCGCTCTGAATGCCGTCGGTGCCGCAAACAGCACATTTATTTTGTATTGCTCTATCATTCGCCAAAAGGCCCCCGCATCAGGGGTCATTATGGGCTTTCCCTCAAACATGACGGTGGTACTGCCGAGTATTAGTGGCCCGTATACGATGTAGGAGTGGCCTACCACCCAGCCAACATCTGACGCTGCCCAAAAAACATCATCCTGCTTTAATCCATAAATTGCTTTCATAGAGTAATGCATAGCGACTGCGTGACCACCGTTGTCTCTTACCACGCCTTTTGGTTTGCCGGTTGTGCCAGAGGTGTACAGAATGTATAGGGGATCTGTAGCTAATACGGGCACAGCGTCATGGGGTGATGCCTTGGCCATTAGTTCATGGTAATCGAAGTCTCTGGCCTCTTGGAGTTCGGCTTTACACTGTTGTCGCTGGATAACGATGCAGTGCTGAGGCTTGAATTTGGCAAGATCAATGGCCTCATCCACCAGGGGTTTGTACGGAACAACCCGATTGACCTCGATACCACATGATGCGCACACAATGAGTTTAGGCTTAGCATCATCGATGCGAATGGCAAGTTCCGGTGCGGCGAAACCACCAAATACGACTGAATGAATGGCTCCCAACCTGGCGACAGCCAGCATGGCGATGGCTGCTTGTGGAATCATTGGCATATAGATTACAACCAGATCGCCTTTTTTTATCCCTTTACTGTGTAAGACTCCCGCGAACAGGCTCACTTCAGTGAGTAGTTGCTGATAACTGTATTTCTGTTGTTGACCGGTAACTGGGGAGTCATAAATTAATGCAGTTTTCTCACCGTTACCATTTTTTACATGGTGATCCAACGCCATGTAACTGGTATTTAGCTGACCATCACAGAACCACCGGTCCAACCCCTGTTCATCTTGAGTCAGAATGGTGGCAGGGGAGGTGTACCAAGGCAATTTAAGGGCTTTTTCGCGCCAAAATTGCTCTGGCTGATCTATAGATTGGGCATATTGTGTCGCATAACTCATAGCAAAATTCCGTCGTCACCGTTGACTATTACCTTAT
>CAXQZJ010000174.1:0-40775 GCA_964228145.1 Alteromonadaceae bacterium
GTAAAGAATAAAATCAGCGCCTTAGGGCCCAAGGCCATGATCGACTTTAAGTCCAAACTCAGGGTCAACAACACTAAACAAGCAGGCAACAGGTAGCGTGAGGCAAAATAATATAAATCGTCGGACGTTTGTTCTGCGACTAAACCTGTCGTATTTAGCAAAGATGGGATGAAATAGCACAGCAACAACGCAGGAACAAAGGTGTAAAACTTCTTAAATGCAGGGTGGTTTGAGGTATAAAAGATTGCCCCTAAGATGATGGCAAGTATCCCCATCACAACACCATTGTTGGTTAAAAGCGCTGACTCCATGAATTCTCCTTTTTATTATGTATTTAACCAAAATTGGCTAAAGCACCAATAACTGTGTGAATACCAATTTAACTAACTGATATAAAAGGCTATTTGCCCTGAGCGATTTCAAATTGATCGATAAACACAGCTTCAATCTGGCAAGTTTATCAGTTTTTGATGGAAATTGAGAGCGGACTTGTCATAAGCCCGCCGAAACTGGTCGCCAAATTACAACAGCAGAGCCTGTTTGTTGATGGCAAGATGAGCAATGGTGGCAATGGTCAGAAGCGCCAGGATCATGGCAACAAAATTAACCGCTTTACTTGTATGCTTGAGCGCAATCGTACCTATCACTATGTAGACGACTAATGGGATAATTTTTTCTGTTAACCAACCCACACTAAATGGATTGAGAGATAAAATCACGCACAGCCAAATAGCACTGGCCAGCAGACCAGTATCGATAATATGCGGCAGGGCCTTTTTCATTCCCTTGTTCCACCAGTCTGAGCCGGCGAAACTAAACATAAAGCGCACAATTAAAAGCACAACACTTAATGCAACTAAGGTCATGTGGAGATGTTTTGCAGCCATGTACATGTAGGCAATCCTTTCAGGTTTTATTGTTATTCGTCGGGAAACTGAGCCCTGACAGCTTCTACTTCGTCAATGTGTATCGTTAGCAAGTCTACCAGTTCAGGGTCGAATTGTTTACCTCGTTGGTCACGGATCGCCGCTAACGAGGTTTGCTGATCCCAGGCTGATTTATGCGCTTTATCACTACGCAGTACATCGTACACACTGGCCAGTGCAGTAATTCGGCTTAGAATAAAGATATTGTCTCCTGCTAAACCATTGGGATAACCGCTGCCATCCCAGTGCTCATGATGGTCTCTGGCTAACAGCGCGGCAGTCTTAATCAAAGGACGGTTAGAATCCTTGAGAATCTCGTAGCCCAGCTGGGCGTGCGTTTTGATTTTTTCAAACTCATCGTCGCTCAAGGACTCACGTTTATTCAGCATCGCTCTGGACAATGTCAGCTTGCCAATATCATACAAAGGAATCGCAGTTACCATGCGTTCGTGGAGTTCATCATCCAAGCCTAGCTTGGCGGCGAGGATATCTGCTATTCCCTGCATTCTGCGGGTGTGCTGCGAACCAACTTCGTTCTGAGCATGGATAAGGCGGCCGATACGGTCGATGATTTCCTTTTGGGTTTCTTCAATATCACGACTTTTCAATATATTGTCGAAGGCAATTTGAACGTTGAGTGAAAACAATTCAATCAAGTGACGGTCGAGTTCATTTAATGAACGCTGCAAACCAGACATATATAAAATCGCGCCGCGATTGGACTTACTCTCACAATAAGCCACCACATGGTCCGGGCCATACACAATGTCGCGCTGACTCAACGCTTGTTTGCAGCTGGCCAGCTTTTCACCCTGAACGACTTCTTCTAAAGGTTTACCCTGTAAATCTGTGTATTCTCCACAGCCAGAGAATACGTAGTACTTTTCATCGTCAACATTATCTATCGGCAACGGGCCGGCAACCACCGCGGTCATATAAACGGCTTCCTGCGTGCCCCCGAGTAACGAGCTAAGCTGCTGGACTATCCCTTCAATAAAATGCTCTAAGGAGTGGATACTGAACAGGTTGGCAGACGATTTGATGATTTTTTCTAAGCCCCGGCGGTTTTCGTCAATGACCACAATATCCCGATAGGAGCGCAGTGTAGAGATGATCACAGTAAACAATTTCTGCGCAGTCAGGTCGGTTTTAGACTTATAATCGTTAATGTCGTAATTGATGATGACATGGCGCTCGGGCGCCTGACCTGGCTGACCGGTACGCAAGATTATGCGGGTATAATAATTATTCAGGTCCTCGCGAATAAAACGGGCAACCTCTAATCCGGCGTGGTCCGTCTCCATCACAACATCGAGCAAGACAACGGCAATATCATTGTGTTCGGTAAGCATTTGTCTGGCTTGTTCGCCCGACATCGCACTGATGAATTCGAGTTTTCGGTCCTGAAATTCAAAATCATTAAGGGCTAACTTTGTTACTGAATGGATTTCAGGGTCATCATCTACAATCAGTACTTTCCAGGATTTGCGGTTTTTTGCCTCTTCAATGTTGTCGTCCGGCTCATCAGCAAACAGGAAATCTTCCACACCCATACTCCTACATTAGGTAAGCGAATAAATATTGGCTATCCAATACCCTAGACCTAAGTTGTTAGCTTGGCAATGAAATTTGCCCGATTGTAATTCGGTCCTGACCGGCTAAGTCTTTATAAGTCGCAATATTGGTAAAGCCAGTTGAGGCAAAAATAGTCGCCACCGCTTGCCCTTGCTGATAGCCATGCTCTATCAGCAACCAGCCGCCCGGTTGCAAATATCCCGGCGCCTGCTGACAAATCTGTCGAATATCATCTAGGCCATCTTCTCCAGCAGTCAAGGCACTGTCTGGCTCAAAGCGCACATCTCCCTGACGTAGCCAAGGACTAGTTAGTTCTACGTAAGGCGGGTTGGAAACAATCACGTCAAAGCCTTGAATGGCGATGTCATCAAACCAATGACTCTGCATAACCTCGACATTGTTAACGCCATTCGCCCGGGCATTTTTTTCGGCAAGTTCCACGGCGGCTGGAATGCGGTCCACCGCTAACACGCGCCATAGGGGATTCTCACTGGCCAAAGCTAACGCAATCGCCCCTGTGCCTGTCCCTAAATCCAGCACTCTGGCGTTATCTGGGAGGGATAACTGCAGGGTCTTTTCCACCAATAATTCTGTTTCAGGACGCGGAATCAAGGTTGCCTTATTGACATGTAAACGTAGCGTCCAAAAATCCCGAACACCGGTAATATGGGCTATTGGCTCACCTTGGCGACGCCGCTCTACCACTTGTTGGAGCTGATTTTGCTGCTCTTCAGTTAACGTGCGGTCAGGCCAGGTCAGCAGCCAGGTTTGGCTCTGACCTGTCACATAACAAAGTAAAAGCCGCGCATCGAGCGCGGCTGTATCACTTTGCGCAAGTGTTGACGTTACCCAACGCAAGGCGTGATCAATTCGCAAAGCTACTCATCCGATAACGACGCCAACAAGTCGGCCTGATGTTCTTGCAAAATGGGTTGGAAAATTCCGTCAAGGTCTCCTTGCATGACTTCATCGAGTTTATACAAGGTTAAGTTTATGCGGTGATCGGTAACCCGCCCCTGAGGGAAATTATAAGTGCGGATACGCTCAGAACGGTCACCACTGCCGACCAGAAGCTTGCGGGTTGACGCTTCCTCTTTGTCACGCTTTTCCTGCTCAATTTGATTCAGGCGCGCGTTCAACACCGACATCGCTTTAGCGCGGTTTTTATGTTGAGAACGCTCGTCCTGACATTCAACCACTACCCCCGTGGGGAGGTGCGTAATACGAATAGCAGAATCGGTTTTGTTAACGTGCTGACCACCGGCACCACTGGCGCGAAAGGTATCGATACGTAAATCAGCAGGATTGATTTCGATAGCTTCCGACTCAGGCACCTCCGGCAATACAGCCACAGTACAGGCCGAGGTATGGATGCGTCCCTGAGATTCTGTTTCTGGTACGCGCTGCACGCGGTGACCACCAGACTCGAACTTTAATTTTCCGTACACCGCATCGCCAGTTACGTTCGCAATGACCTCTTTATAGCCGCCATGTTCGCCTTCGTTAGCACTGACTAATTCAACCCGCCAGCCCTGTTTCTCGGCAAATCGACTGTACATACGAAATAAATCCCCTGCAAAAATGGCAGCTTCATCGCCGCCTGCACCAGCGCGTATTTCAATAAAGCAGTTATTTTCATCGTTGGGGTCCTTAGGCAACAGCAAAATTTGCAGCTCTTGCTCCAGGTTTTCCATTGTGGCTTTGGCTTGCTGGATTTCATCCTTCGCCATGGCTTTCATCTCGGCATCATCTTCTTGCAGCATTTCTTCTGCACTGACCAAGTCTTCGCCGGCTTGCTGATAAGCCCTGAAGCACTTTACCGTTTCCTCTAGCTGCGCATATTCTCTGGATAACGCGCGGAAGCGGTCTTGATTTCCAATCACATCAGGATCGCTCAGCAATGCCTGCACTTCTTCAAAACGCTCGACCAGCGACTCTAATTTGCGAACTACGGTGTCTTTCATAGGTTTCCTGCCACGCTGAATGACTTATTCATCCAGCTCTAAAGTTTTTCTTAACTGCTGCAACAAGGGTCTGTTATCCGTAGCTGCAGCTTGTTTGATTGCTTTGGTCGGCGCGTGAATCAGCCGATTGGTTAATTTACTGGCTAATTCACTCAGCACCAGTTGCGCGTCGGCACCTTCAGCTAATTGATTTAATGCGCGCTCAAGCAATTGATTTTTTGTTTGCTCCGCCCGCTGACGATACTCAATTAATGTATCCAGAGACGATTGACTGCGCTGCCACTCTAAAAACACTTCTGCTTGTTGTTGCAGTAGTGCTTCCGCCTGACGAGCAGCTTCCTCTCGTGATGCCATATTTTTATCGATAATATTTTGCAAATCATCTACCGAGTACAAATAGGCATCATCTAACTCCGCCACCTCTGGTTCGACATCCCGCGGTACCGCTAAATCTAATAGCAACATAGGTTTATGTCGTCGTTTCTTTAAGGCTGTCTCCACCACCCCTTTTCCTAAAATGGGCAACTGACTTGCGGTGGAAGAAATCACTATGTCTGCATGGGTAATTTTATCTGGCACCTGCGTCAGGGTCAGTGCCTCTCCTTGCAGAGTCTGTGCCAGTTGCTGGGCATTTGCCAGGGTTCTGTTTGCCACACTAATCTTGGCAACGCCTTGTTCTTTTAGGTGTCTGGCGACTAACTCAATAGTTTCGCCCGCACCAATGAGCAGTACATTATTGTTACTGAGGTTAGCAAAAATATGCTTAGCCAATTGTACTGCTGCAAAAGCCACCGACACCGCATTGGCTCCAATATCCGTTTCACTGCGAATCCGCTTGGCGGTGGCAAATGTATGCTGGAATAGGCGCTCAAAAAGAGAAAAGACCTGTCCCATTCGCTTGGCTTGAGTGAAGGCCTGCTTCAACTGTCCAAGAATTTGCGGTTCGCCCAACACCATTGAATCCAGACCTGCTGCGACGCGAATCAGGTGCCGGACAGCGTCATCCCGCTGGTATAAGTAGCTCTGCTGTGTCACGTCCGGCTCGGCTAAGTCGTGGAAACTTGCCAGCCACTGGGTTAACTGTTCGGCCTGGGTTTGTTCACCAAAGCAGTAAATTTCAGTTCGGTTACAGGTGGAGAGAATCACCGCTTCCTGCGCACCTGCCTGTTCGCTTAACGAGCGATAGGCCAGTTCCAGCTGATCTGCACTGAAAGCTACGCGCTCGCGCACATCGACTGATGCGGTTTTGTGATTAATACCAAGAACGAACAAACTCATGCAGTGAAATATCTGGCCTTTAAAAAGCGTGTTGGTACACGCAGAAAAACAGCGCGCATTGTACGCAAAAGGCAAAACTATTGAAAGCACCCGCCCGCTTATGTTCCACTAGATATTGTCTTTTTATAGTGAGAAACGCGCCATGCGTCAGCTACTGATAATCGCCGCCGTTATTGTGATTACAGCTTGTCAGTCCCCTCCGGCCACGCAATTGCCGACGACTTATAGTAATTATCAGAACACTCTGATTGAATTAACCGATTGGAAAATTGAAGGCCGATTGCTCTACCGGGATGCCAACGATAAACACAGCGCGAATCTGTTTTGGCACCAGCAAGGTCAAAACTTCAGCTTGTCACTGAATACCTTTTTGGGTACGCAAATTTTGTCTTTGACGCAAACTGAACAGGGCGCGACCCTAATACTGGATGGTGAAACCTATCAAGATAGCGATGCCAAACGTTTGTTATGGCGATTAACTGGCTGGCATTTACCTGTGGACGAACTTACCCTGTGGATCAAAGGATTGCATGCAGGTGATGCTATTCCGACCTTTGCTGAAGAAGGCTGGTTAGCCGAACTTCGGTATCAGCAATGGCAAGTAGAGTATGATAACTATCGCAAAACTGATTCACTGGTATTGCCACATTTGATTGAACTGACCGACCCACAACGACGGATTAAAATAAAAGTAAACCAATGGACAACGCTTTAACCCTCTGGCCGGCACCGGCTAAACTAAATTTGTTTTTGCATATTCTCGGCAGAAACAGCGACGGTTACCATCAGCTTCAATCGATTTTTCAATTACTCGATTATGGCGACACCCTGAGCTTTGATACTCAAGGCCAAACGAGTATTAGCATGGCATCTCCGTTACCCGGAGTGAGTGATGAGAACAACCTGATTCTGCGAGCTGCAAAGCTGCTCAAGGCAACCACCGGAACCAGTCACGGGGCAAAAATAACGCTAAATAAAAACCTGCCAATGGGTGGTGGTATCGGCGGTGGCTCTTCTGATGCTGCGACTACCCTGTTAGCTTTAAATCACTACTGGCAAACCGGATTAACTGTCACCCAACTGGCAGAACTTGGCTTATCGTTAGGTGCAGATGTACCGGTTTTTGTACATGGCGACACAGCCTTCGCTAACGGCGTAGGAGAACAACTTACTCCGATGCCGCAACCCGAATATTACTACCTGGTGTTGTGCCCACCCTGCCACGTCAGCACAGCAGAGGTGTTCAGTCTGGCGGATTTACCCCGTAATACACCGCCCATCGAAGCGGCGGAATATCAATTCGACATAACCAGAAATGACTGCCAGTCAAGTGTTTTTGAGTTGTATCCGGAAGTTGCAAAGGCATTTGAGTGGTTGTTAGAATACGCGCCGTCGCGCATGACGGGGACAGGGGCAAGCTTATTTGCCCGATTCGAAACACGACAACAAGCACAAAGATGCTTTGATGCCCGTCCGACACATTTAGGGGGATTTATCGCAAAAGGCGTTAATCAGTCTCCCACCAAGACTTTACTGGCAGCTCTGCAGGGAAAAAACAGATAGGCAGGGCTAAAAAGAGCAAAATAAACCGTCAAACCATCGCATTGGTAGGCAGGAATTTTACTTATAACACGCTATCCTAGATGGCGGGTTTTACAATTTGATGAAAGCGTTAAGTCACACGAGGATCCCAACGTGCCAGATATGAAGCTCTTTGCAGGTAATGCTGTTCCGGAACTTGCTCAGAAAGTCGCCGACCGATTATACACCAAGCTTGGGCACGCCAGTGTCGGACGCTTTAGTGACGGGGAAATCAGTGTAGAGATACATGAAAACGTGCGAGGCTCGGATGTTTTTATCATCCAGTCTACGTGTGCGCCGACCAATGACAATCTGATGGAATTGATTGTGATGATTGACGCCCTGCGCCGTGCTTCTGCCGGACGCATCACCGCAGTTATCCCCTATTTTGGTTATGCCCGGCAGGATAGGCGCGTACGCTCAGCCCGCGTTCCGATTACCTCTCGAGTTGTTGCTGACTTCCTGTCTAACGTCGGTGTCGACCGTGTACTTACCATCGACCTACATGCCGAGCAGATCCAGGGCTTCTTTGATGTGCCGGTAGATAACGCCTTCGGCACCCCTATCCTGCTTGAAGATATCCAAGGACGTGAGTGGGATAACCCGGTTGTTGTGTCACCGGATATTGGTGGTGTTGTGCGTGCACGCGCACTCGCCAAGCTCCTCAACGATTTGGATTTAGCAATCATCGACAAACGCCGCCCTCGTGCTAACGTGTCTCAGGTTATGCACATTATTGGTGATGTTTCAGGGCGTGATTGCATTATCGTTGATGATATGATTGATACCGGCGGAACATTGAGTAAAGCGGCTGCCGCATTAAAAGAAAATGGTGCTAAGCGTGTTTTTGCCTACGCAACACATGCGGTATTCAGTGGTAACGCAGTGCAAAATCTTGCTGATTCACAGCTCGATGAAATCGTGGTGACTGATAGCATTCCGTTAACCGACGAAATGCGCCAACTGTCAAAGGTACGTCAGTTGACCTTATCCAACATGTTAGCTGAAGCTATTCGCCGGGTAAGTAACGAAGAATCTATCTCGGCAATGTTTGAATATTAAACCAGACTGTCGTGAATGAGCCGCCTGAGGGCGGCTTTTTTAATGGAGAAAGACGATGAACTCTGTGCAACCCGTGTGTGTGGTAACCGGCGGTAGCCATGGAATTGGCAGCGCGATATGCCAACGCTTTGTTAAGCAAGGTTATACTGTGGTCAATTTGGATATCAGTAAACAGTCTGCCGGCGATGAGGACTGGCTGTACTGTGACATGCGCAACCACCAACAATGTCAGCAATGTATTGATGGGATATTCGAAAAGTTTGGCCGTATCGATGTGTTGGTTGCCAATGCCGGCGTGCATATGAGCGGAAATATCGAGGACACAAGGCTGGATGATTTACATCGCTTGTTTGAGATAAACGTCCAGGGGGCCTATTCCGTAGCTCAACGCGCCTTACCGATAATGCGTCAGCAACAACAGGGATCGATCGTTTTTGTCGCCTCAGATCAAGCGACTGTGGGTAAACCAAACTCCTTTGCTTACAACCTGACTAAACATGCATTAGCCTCAATGGCAAAAACCACGGCGCTGGATTATGCCAAGTTTAACATTCGTGCCAACGCAGTTTGCCCGGGTACCATCGAAACCCCCCTTTACCACAGCGCGATCGCCAGGTATGTCGCTCAGTCTGGGGAAAATATTGATCAGGTGCACGCTGAGGAGGCCGCCTCGCAGCCCTTAAACCGATTAGGCCAGCCACATGAAGTGGCAGAGTTGGTGTACTTCTTAGCCAGTGAGCAAGCGAGTTTTATCACCGGTGCGCTATATAATATCGACGGTGGTTACACCACAAAATAAAAAAGCTGCCGGGGCAGCTTTTTTCAAATGGCTAAATTTATTGGGCCATCAAACTGTTAATCTTCGAGAAGTCAGTGAAACGGGAGTAAGACGATAATGCCTGACCCACTGCAGGGTTAGTCATCAATTCTTGCATCGCAACCTGGCCCAGCATTTCAAACGCTTTTTCTACAGACTGAGGGTTTTCTTTTTGCGCCATGACAAATTGCTGTGGGCAATCCTGGGTAAGCAGTCGCGTAATCAACGCACCGACTTCTTTGTCACGCTGTAAACGCATCTCGTCGGTAACCTGACTGTAAGGTGAGATTTCCGGGTGAGCCGCCATGGCGAAGAAGATCCACCCGGCAAGTTGCTTACGCTCTTTGCCGTTTAGCGAATCGGCCATACAATGAGCAAAGCGCTCAGTACTGGACGCTTGAGCCGGCGAACTTAACGCAGTCGCCGCCATCAACGCGATACTGAGCAATAATGTTTTTGTTCCTTTCATATTCTAATCCTGCAATGAATGTTTTTGCTTTGCTAACTTTACCCATTCGCCGGGGAAAATTCACGTAATTTATCCGCTCGAGCAAACTGACCCATGCTCATAATGAGCACAGCAAACCATCATTGATACAGATTAATATGACCGTGACACAGTTAAAAAAGCCCAATCGTGTGATTGGGCCTAATTGCTTAATCTCTCCAGCGACGAGTTAAGTCATCATAGTCGTCTATTCTACGGTCGCGGAAATAAGGCCAAATTCGTTTCACCGACTCGGTGCGCTCCATATCCAGCTCAACCAGTAAGTTCTGCTCTTTATCGGCACTGGCTTTGTCAAGAATTTCACCCTGGGGGCCGACAACAAAGCTTTGCCCCCAAAATTGAATACCCGGGTCCCCGGCCACAGGCGATGGCTCGTAGCCAGTACGGTTAGCCACCACCACCGGAATCGAGTTAGCCACCGCATGAGAACGCTGAATGGTTTCCCAGGCCCCATGCTGTCTTAATTGTTCTTCCTGACTGTCGGTTTTATCCCAACCAATTGCGGTCGGATAAAAAAGAATATCTGCACCGGCCATCGCCATTAACCTTGCAGCCTCTGGATACCATTGGTCCCAACAGACCAGTACACCCAATTTACCCACACTGGTGGAGATTGGCGTAAAGCCTAAGTCCCCCGGAGTAAAATAAAATTTCTCATAAAAACCGGGATCATCCGGGATATGCATTTTTCGGTACTTTCCGACCATGCCTTGTTGACGATCGAAAACTACTGCCGTGTTGTGATACAAGCCACTGCCGCGTTTTTCAAATAATGACGTCACCAAAACAATATCTAACCTGCGCGCCAAATCTGCAAAGTAGTCGGTTGCCGGCCCCGGGATAGGTTCGGCAAGGTCAAAGAATTCGGTGTTTTCCTGCTGACAGAAATACAATGTACTATGCAGCTCCTGCAATAAAACTAACTGTGCCCCTTGCTTAGCTAATGCCTCAACCTGCTCCGCACTGCGTTGCCAGTTTGTTTGTTTATCATTGCCAGCAACTGCTTGCTGAACCACGCCAACTTTCAGCGTTTTTGTCATAGTGTTATTACTCCGCGAGCAAAATGTTGAGTTAGGGCCTGATTAAAAGTGCCTTCAGGCACCTGCATGCTAATGCAATGCAGACTGCCAAACTGTTGTACTAAGGGCAAACAATTCACCCCTACAATTTCATGACCGGGATAGGCTTGAGCTAACACGGCTAATGCCTCTTCGTCTTCCGGCTGTTGGTAGATCGGACACAATACCTGCTGATTATTAATCAAATAATTAGCATAGGAAGCAGGTAACCGTTCGCCATCCTGATTGACAATGTGAGGCAATGGAAGTTCAAACAAGGTCAAATCCGGCCTGTCCAGCGCAACTTCACGCACCAGCGCTTTTAATCCTTCAAAATGACTGTCATCCGGCCGGTTGTAGGCAGATTGCACCACAATGCCCTCAGTCGGGGTAAAGCGCACTAAGGTATCAATGTGACCATCCGTATCATCCCCTTCTAAATGACCATGCTGATAGATGCTTACCTTGCTGGCACCCAGTGCTTGCTTAAACGTTCGCTGATATTCAGCTAGCGCCATATCACCGTTTCGTTGAGGGTTGGTCAGGCAAAGTTCAGTGGAGAGCAAGTGACCTTGTTGATCAATTTCCAGCGCCCCACCCTCACACACAATGTCAATCACGCGAATTGGCTTATTGAGATAAGCAGAAAACAATTGTTGATTAACCTTGTTATCTTTCTCCGCATTGAATTTATTCCCCCAACCATTAAAGGTAAATTCAACCGGCTGATTGCCTGTTAAGGTCAAGAAACCATAATCCCTGACCCAGGTGTCATTATAATCTGCGGTTAATATCACTACAGATGATGCCTGCGCCAATAAAGATTGGGCCCGCGCAACGCTAGGTTCTCTGGCCAACAAGACAACAGCACAGCCCACCTGATTGATTTTACCAATAAGGTCAACATAGACTCGTTCAACCGAATCCAGCCAAGGTGCCCAATCTGTGTTGGCGTCGGGCCAGGCCAGGATGATGGCTTCTTGCTTAACCCACTCGGGTAAAAAACGTGGCGACATAATTTTTCCTGTATAATCGCATGTTGGCGCGATTATAGTCGTTTAGTGCGCTAACACCATACACGCCAACAAGTTTTTACGTCCATACATGCTTGTTTTGAGGTCCTGCCAGTGCTAGAATTCGCCGCCTTTTTTGAATCAGTCCGCTGACATCAATCAAGAGCACGCGTGTACTTTTGGTCGCGAAAGTACACAAGCCTTATATTTATTGGAGTTTTATCATGTCTGAAGCAATTTTTAATCTGGACGCAGAAGTACGTACAGACCTGGGGAAAGGTGCGAGCCGCCGCCTGCGTCGTGCTGACAAAGTTCCTGCGATCCTTTACGGTGCGGAAAAAGAGCCAGTTGCCCTGACTCTGGATCACAACTTAGTATTACAAGCGCAAGAATTTGAAGCTTTTTACAGCCACGTTCTGACTTTGAACATCGGCGGCGAGAAAGTTGAAGCGGTAATCAAAGACATGCAACGTCACCCGTACAAGCCTAAGGTTACTCACTTAGACTTCCTGCGCGTTGACGCGAGCCACGCACTGACAACTTCTGTACCTTTGCACTTCATTAATGAAGAAACTGCCAAAGGTGTTAAAGAGCAAGGCGGTCACGCTGAGCACCACATGGCTGATGTTGAAATCAGCTGTCTGCCAGCTAACTTGCCTGAGTTCATCGAAGTTGATCTGCAAAACGTTGAGCTGGGTCAAACCGTTCACTTGTCAGACCTTACTCTGCCAGAAGGTGTTACACTGACTGAACTGGCAAAGGGCGACGATCACGACTTAGCCGTTGTGACCATCAAAGCGCCTAAAGGCGCCGCCGCTGAAGAAGGCGACGCTGACAGCGAAGAAGCAGCAGCTGAGTAAGTTGCTACGCTAAGTTGTCACGCTGCCACCTTTTTGGGTGGCAGCTTTTTTTTGGGTACGAGAAAATGACCACGCAATGTGATGACACCGACATCCAGTTAATTGTTGGCCTGGGTAATCCCGGCGCCGAATATGCACCAACACGGCATAATGCCGGAAGTTGGCTAATTGAAATGTTGAGCCGCGTACACAACGCGCCACTGAAGCTGGAAACGAAATTTTTCGCCCGCACCGCACGTCTTAATCTGCACGGCAAAGATGTGCGTATTATGATCCCCACTACCTACATGAACGAGAGCGGAAAAGCCGTTGCTGCGCTGGCCAACTTCTATCGAATTTCTCCAGCACAGATTATGGTGGCCTTTGATGAATTAGATTTGCCACCCGGCGTCGCAAAATTTAAATTTGGTGGTAGTTCAAGTCAAAATGGGATCAAAGACATTGTTTCACGATTGGGTAATAATCGTGACTTTCACCGGCTCAGAATCGGTATTGGCCATCCGGGTCACCGTTCAAAAGTAACGGGCCATGTGTTAGGACGCGCCAGTAGCGAAGACCAGCAACGAATCGAAGCGGCCATAGATGAAGCCGCTCGCTGTGTAGATATCATGTTCAAGCAGGACCTGGTTCGGGCCACACAACGTTTACACAGTTTTAAAGCAGAATAGCGAATCAAAGAGGACATCCATCATGGGTTTTAAATGCGGCATTGTAGGTTTACCAAACGTGGGTAAATCAACCCTGTTCAATGCATTAACCAAAGCCGGCATCGAAGCGGCGAACTTTCCGTTTTGTACCATTGAGCCAAACACCGGCGTCGTCCCAGTACCTGACCTGCGTTTGGATCAATTGGCGGCCATTGTGAATCCCCAGCGAGTCATCCCAACGACAATGGAATTTGTTGATATCGCGGGCTTAGTAGAAGGTGCCTCTAAAGGCGAAGGTTTGGGCAATAAATTCCTCGCCAATATCCGTGAAACCGATGCAATAGGCCACGTGGTTCGCTGCTTTGATAACGAGAACATCGTTCACGTCGCAGGTCGGGTAAGCCCCAAAGATGATATCGATGTTATCAACACTGAGTTAGCCCTGGCAGATTTAGAGACCACCGAAAAAGCCCTGTTACGGGTGGCCAAAAAAGCCAAAGGCGGTGATGCCGACGCTAAATATGAAATGAAGGTTTTGGAAAAAATCAAACCTCATTTAGATGAAGGTAAACTGCTACGCTCAGTGCCACTGGAAAAAGAAGAATTGGCCGCCATCGCTTACATGAATTATCTGACGCTGAAACCCACCATGTACGTGGCCAACGTTAACGAAGATGGGTTTGAAAACAACCCTTACTTAGATCAGGTTCGTGAAATTGCCGCTCAGGAAAATGCCGTGGTCGTGGCTGTATGTGCAGCTATTGAAGCAGAAATCGCTGAGCTTGAAGATGAAGAAAAAGAAGAGTTTCTTCAGGAAATGGGCCTGGAAGAGCCTGGGCTCAACCGCGTTATCCGTGCCGGTTACGAATTACTCAACCTCAACACTTACTTCACTGCGGGTGTCAAAGAGGTACGAGCATGGACTTATCCTGTAGGTTCAACCGCACCTCAGGCAGCGGGTAAAATTCATACTGACTTTGAGAAAGGTTTCATTCGTGCAGAAATCGTTGGCTTCGATGATTACATTGCTCATCAAGGCGAATCAGGTGCCAAGGATGCGGGCAAATGGCGCTTAGAAGGTAAAGAGTATATCGTCAAAGACGGTGACGTGATTCATTTCAGGTTTAATGTTTAAACACAAGGCGCCACTGCAGATGGCGCCTTTTTTTTACCCTTTATCAAGCTTTATCGAGAGCTTGTTCCACATCGGCAATAATGTCGTCAATATGCTCAATACCCACCGATATTCTGACTAGATCCTCACTGACACCGGCCTTAATCAATTCGTCGGCATTTAACTGTCGGTGAGTGGTGGAAGCTGGGTGACATGCCAGCGATTTTGCATCACCAATATTTACCAAGCGCAAAATCATCTGTAACGCGTCGATAAACCGCGCGCATGCATCCAGACCACCTTTGATGCCAAAACTAAGAATGCCAGACGCCCTGCCCCCGGTAATTTTTTGGCAATTTGGGTAATCTTTACTGTCGGTCAGTCCGGCATAATTTACCCAGTCTACTTTAGGGTGTGCCTGGAGGTACTTGGCCAGACTCAGCGCATTGTCACAATGCCTGTCCATACGCAGACCCAAGGTTTCTAATCCCTGTAAAATCTGAAACGCGTTCATCGGTGAAATTGCTGCTCCGGTATTACGCAGAGGCACCACACGGCAGCGTCCGATATAAGCAGCTTCGCCTAATGCTTCTGTATAGACCACGCCGTGGTAGCTGGGATCAGGCTCGTTGAGAATTGCAAAACGCTGTTTATTCGCCTTCCAGTCAAACTTCCCACTATCTACGATAATTCCACCGACCGAGGTACCGTGACCACCAATGTATTTGGTTAACGAGTGCACCACAATATCTGCGCCTAACTCAAACGGTCGGCATAAATACGGCGTTGCAACTGTGTTATCAACAATCAAAGGGACACCGTGCCGATGGGCAATCTCGGCTAAGCGCTGAATGTCGACGACA
Source organism: Alteromonadaceae bacterium (assembly GCA_964228145.1). Taxonomy (GTDB): domain Bacteria; phylum Pseudomonadota; class Gammaproteobacteria; order Enterobacterales; family Alteromonadaceae; genus Pseudobowmanella. Next base: position 15,267 of record CAXQZJ010000174.1, read on the forward strand.
TTGCCGGCCGGATTACCAATGGATTCACAGAATATCGCCCGGGTGTTGTCATCAATAGCACGATCAAAACCGTCAAAATCGTCATGGGATACCATCTTGACCGTCACACCTTGCTTGGGCAGTGTATGGGCAAAGAAATTGTATGTTCCGCCATACAATTGGCTGGTACTCACGATGTTATCGCCTACCTGGGTAATACATTGAATTGCATAGGTAATCGCTGCCATGCCTGAAGCCAGCGCTAGCGCACCTATGCCCCCTTCTAAGGCTGCCACCCGCTTTTCTAACACATCGGTGGTGGGGTTCATGATACGGGTGTAGATGTTGCCGGGTACGGCTAAATTGAAAAGGTCAGCCCCGTGTTGAGTATTATCAAACGTATAAGAGGTTGTTTGGTAAATCGGTACCGCCGCCGACTTGGTGGTGCTTTCCGAGGTATATCCTTCATGTAGCGCAATGGATTCAAATTTCATCTGCAAGTCCTGTATCAATAAATAAAGCCGTTTAGACGGCCAGACATCCATTTACACTACACAATTCTACCTCCAGTGAAAAGGCCATGATGAAAAATTCACCATGCTTTTTGCACCAAGCATAAAAAAGCCCCGCTAAGATGCAGGGCTTTCGGGTGCTTACCCATAAGCTAGAACAAGTCTTTTAGCTTTTCTTTGCCTTTTTCCAGCAGTTCATCTTTTTTCTCGTCTAGTTGCTGCTGCGCTTTGCGCTTAACCTCGTCCGCCACAATGTCTTTCACCTGCTGCTTCGCTTGCCTTACGATGTTATCCAGCATTTTCTGTACAATCACACTGCCTACCTGATCCGCCGGTAAGCCATCAGGTTGACCAATGGCGCCGGCATTAAAGGTAGGTAAGCTTACTTCATAGATTTTTTTATCCAGTTCCACACCTTCAATCACCAATTTTTCAGCATTCAGCGTGAGTTTGACGTTACTGATAGTCACCGCATCAACGATCAACAAGGGGGCTGCCCCCTCTTTTTCGGTGGGTTGATTACTTTGTTCCGGTAATGTAGCCATTAAATGATCTTTGATCACCATTAGGTTAGCATTTCCCTCGGCGTCCAGCTCAAACAGGACCTCAGGTGCGTCCAAAGTGATTTCTTCAATCCGGTAAGGCTCTTGCATTTGGCCGGCAATATCCACAGTGATGGCGCCGAGACTAAAGGCATCTTCTGCTGAAAAGCCATCAGGATTCTCGACATCAATATCATGGATAACCATCTTGCCCTCTGAAAACTGTAAATCAACGCTGGCGACGCTCACTTGTGTCCCCAGATACCGTTCACCCTGTGATTCAATTTGCGTTCGGATAAAATCATTTGCACCTGAAGCAAAATAAACCACTGCACCAGCGACCGCCGCAATTAACACGACAATGACCATTAATAACTTTTTCATAGAGCTTCCTTACCAGATTTAATGCGTTGCTGGGCTTGCGCCCGCACATTATTCAAAAGTGACTGAGCACAGATTAATTTGTCGCCAACATAAAATCAACGCAGCAGAAGTGATCCGAATCGACGGCGTAAAAGTGTAACTGTTCGTTACATACACTTTATTCTGCTTTCAGATAGAGTAAATTGGGTAACGTTGGCGCACTTTGCGCTTTAACCAGGGAAAACGGAGATAATTATGCGATTACTTGGCGTCGCGTTAGTCGGCATTGCCACCCTCTCGGGCTGTGCAAAAGACGACACGCAAACCACCAGTAACTTGCCAGAAGCCACAATACCTGCAGGAGTTTCACTTGTTGAGAATCATGTAGCAAAAGATGGCCAGTTGGCGATTCCATATAAAAAATACAAATTGGATAACGGATTAACTGTTGTCCTTCACGAAGATAAATCGGATCCTTTAGTCCATGTTGACGTCACTTACCATGTTGGCTCAGCACGGGAAGAAGTAGGTAAATCCGGCTTTGCCCACTTTTTTGAACATATGATGTTCCAGGGCTCTGAAAATGTTGCCGATGAGCAGCATTTCAAAATCGTCACTGAATCAGGTGGTACCCTTAATGGTACAACCAATACCGACCGAACCAACTACTTCCAAACGGTACCTAAAAACCAATTGGAAAAAATGTTGTGGTTAGAGTCTGACCGTATGGGCTATTTGTTAGGTGCGGTTACTCAGGAAAAATTTGAAGTACAACGTGCCACGGTTAAAAACGAGCGCGGTCAGCGTGTTGATAACCAACCCTACGGCCAATTGTGGGAAAAGGCCGGAGAAGCAATGTATCCGGCGGGTCACCCCTACTCATGGAGCACCATTGGCTATGTTGAAGATTTAGATCGTGTAGATGTTAATGATCTTAAAGCCTTCTTCTTGCGCTGGTACGGTCCAAACAATGCCACCCTTACCATTGGTGGTGACATCGATGAAGCACAAACCCTGGCTTGGATCGTTAAATACTTCGGTGACATTCCTCGTGGCCCGGAAGTCGTTGACGCCCCCAAACAGCCTGCCGTTTTGGAAGAAAGTCGCTACCTGACTCACGAAGACCGAGTGCACATGCCGCTATTATGGTGGTCAATGCCTACCGTTTATGCACGCCATGAAGATGAGCCAGCATTAGATGTATTGGCGAACATTCTTGGTGGTGGTAAAACGTCTTTGTTTTACAAAAACCTGGTAAAAACTGGTTCAGCTGTGCAGGCCAGTGTATTCCACCAGTGTCGTGAATTAGCGTGTGAGTTTGTTCTTTACTCTCTAGCCAACCCAGCTCGCGTAAAAGGCTTAGCCGAGCTAAACGAGGTTATGGAAAAAACGTTCGCTGAATTCGAGCAACGCGGTGTGACTGAAGACGATTTAAACCGGACTAAGATGGATATCGAAGCCGGTAAAATCTTTGGTCTGCAAACTGTACGAGGCAAGGTGTCAACCTTGGCTTTAGCCGAAACCTTGTATCAAACGCCTGATCAGGTTCAGGCTGACATTGACCGTTATGCGGCAGTAACCAAAGAAGACGTCATGCGCGTTTACAACAAGTACATCAAAGGTCAGCACAAAGTCGTGTTGAGCATCGTACCTGAAGGTAAAACCGAAATGGCTGCGGCTGAGCCGACGTTTGAATTTGAACGTGAGCTAACCGATATTACCCGTGTAAGTGAAGACGATTTGGAGTTACGCATTGCGCCTGAGAACTTTGACCGCTCTAAATTACCTCCTGCAGGTGAAAATCCGGAAACCAAAGTTCCTGAGTTTTGGCAGTCTGAGCTGGCAAACGGTATCGACGTTGTTGGTACCTTAAATGACGAAACACCCACTGTTTATTTGCAAATCAACCTCGAAGGCGGTGCGTTACTTGACCCTGCTGACAAGGCCGGATTAGCCAGCATGACAGCGGCAATGATGAATGAAGCTACTGAGAACTTCACCAATGAAGAGCTTGCCAACCAGTTAAATCTGCTAGGTAGCTCAATCAGTGTGTCGGCCTCAGGCCGCTACACCACCATCAATGTCAGTGCACTAACCAAAAACCTGGATGCCACTTTAACATTGTTGGAAGAAAAGCTGTTCCGTCCTAAATTTGACGAAGCAGACTTCAACCGACTGAAAGCCCAAACGTTGCAAAGCATTCAGCAGTCTATGAAAGACGCCGGCACACTGGGCAGTTTAGCCCGTCTTGAAGTCATGTATGGCAAGCAGAACCGCATTGGTCTGCCTAACGGCGGTACCATGAGCACAGTGAATGCGATTACGCTGGATGATGTAAAAGGCTTTTATAAGCAGTATTACTCACCGGCTAAAGCAAACATCATTGTGGTCGGTGATTTGCAGCAAGCTCAGGTTATGCCAAAATTGACGTTCCTCAGCCAATGGCAAGGAAACGAGTATGCCTTACCAACTTACTCTGATTTCCCTCAGTACGAAGGTCCGTCAATTTATTTCGTGAATAAACCAGGTGCGGCGCAATCAGTGGTTACCTTGGTTAAGCATGCCATGCCATTTGATAAGCACGGTGAATATTACCGCAGCTACCTGATGAACTTCCCACTGGGTGGTGCGTTCAATAGCCGTATCAACCTTAATCTGCGTGAAGATAAAGGCTACACCTACGGTGCCCGGGCTGGTTTCCGCGGTGATAAGGAGCGTGGTAGCTTCAGCATGAGTGCATCGGTGAAAAAAGAAAACACCGGTGACACCCTGACTGAAATGCTCAAAGAACTGACACAATATCAAGCAGAGGGTATGACTGATGAAGAGTTGGCGTTTATGCGTCAGGCTATCGGTCAATCTGACGCACTGAAATACGAGTCATTAGGTCAAAAAGCAGGCTTCTTACGCATGTTACTAACCTACGACATGCAACCTGCTGATATTGAAAAGCGTAATGCGTTAGTGCAAACCATCAGCAAAGCTGAATTGAATGCATTAGCCAGCAAACACGTGGATCCTGCATCAATGCAAATCATCATTGTTGGTGACAAAGAAACCGTACTTCCTCAGTTAGCGGGCTTTGACTACACAATCAATGAAATGACGATTAACCCTTAATTTCTGGGGTAGCCTGGATAAAACGGTGGCAGTTGCCACCGTTTTTTTTTTGCTTTCAAAAACATAGCGTAACAAACTATTCCTTGTTCACATTGCATAATAACGTATGCTTTTGTCGACATTTGAACTGACAGAACCTATCCATGCCCTACGCCATTTTTGTATTGACTGCACTTTTACTGCTAAGTGGTTGCGCCAGCAACCAGGTCACTCGTTTAGACGGTCCGCAAACTCAGGTGCGTCTGGAGCCCAACAGCAATGGTCAACGGTTCGATAATTTGTATCCCGGCAAGCCCAGTTACCCGCTGACGTGCGACAAGAATTGTTATGCTCCTCGCACCGATATCCAATGCTTATCGCCGATGGAGCAATGTCAGTTCACAGCTCAACAGTCACCACCCACTGTTAACAGTGGTTTTTCTATTCAATGGTTAGGCCATGCCAGTTTTTATATTAAACATGCGAGTGGCACATCGGTGTTAATTGACCCGGTTTCACAACAATTCGATTGGCCGGTTGACTGGGGGTTCAGGTTGGCCGCCGGCTTTTTCCGGAACGAGCCTGAATGGATAAACGCCAAGCAGCGACAAGATCTCGACGCGGTGCTTTACTCCCACATTCATTACGACCACTTTAATAAGGCGGACATCGATAACATAGGCACAGGTCCAGAATACCTTGTACCACTTGGCTTTGCAGAGCACTTCCCCAGTGGCGGTTATCGAATCACCGAAGCTGCCTGGTTTGCTCAGAAGCAAGTCCGTGACTTAACCATGCATTTCGTGCCGGCCAACCATTTCAGTAATCGAATTTGGGTCCCGTTTATTTATGAAGATGATGATAAGACCTTGTGGGGTGGCTGGATTCTCGAGTACCAAGGAAAAACCCTGTTTTTTGCGGGGGATACAGGCTATTCCCCCCATTTCAAAGATATAAACCGCAGATATGGCCAAATAGATGTTTGTTTGCTGCCTATTGCTTCTTATCATCACCCCGAAAATGGCAATTGGTATCGCTACGTGCATACAACACCGGAAGATGCCCTTATCGCCGCGCAAGAGTTAGGCTGTAAGGTAATGATCCCGTGGGGTTATGGCAATGCCAGCTGGAAGATGGGCGATGTATCCAGCCATTCCGCGCTATTTCGCCTGTTAAACATGCACGAAAGAACAGACAGTCCAATTCAACTACATATTCTTAACGAAGGAGAACAAATTTCACTGTGACGATTGGTCTCTGAGTAAGTCAACCAGCCTTTCATAATAGACTTCGGTCAGCTGCCAGGATTGATCACCACTGGTATTGATAAACTGAATAACCACACTATCTATGTCTGGGTGATATCGGGCAATACTTGAATAACCGGGTAACAATCCCGTGTGATTTAGGGGGTACAACTGCAGGTATATTTGTTGCGCTGTGTCGCCCAGCAAGGTGCCATCATTCAGAGCGCGGAGAAAACGCCCGGTGTCTTCGATGCTTGCAATCATGCCACCATAATCCACCGCTTTAATATCCAACGGATACTCCAGCGTATAGCCACTCATTAAGCGTGGTAACCCCGCCTCCTCTATCGAGAAAAACGTATTATTCAGTGATAATGGTTGCAAGATATGTTGCCTTACATATCCAGCATAAGACTGTCCGCTAACCCGCTCTATGATTTCATGCAGTAATAAATAATTAGTATTCGAGTACTCATAATCGGCCCCAGGTTTAAAACTGGCCGGCACGTCTTCGATCAATCCAATCAATTGGTCCGTGGTAGTTTGTGGCTCAGCCCAATTGTAATCAGTTTGGTCCATATAGTTGGGAATACCACTGCGATGACTGACCAACATCCGCACAGTGATCTGCTCGCTGTTCTCAATGCGTGGCGCCAATGCCGGAAGATACTCCGCAAGGGTGGCGTCCAGCCTTAACCTTCCTTGTTCAACCAACTGGGTCACACTAACCGCTTTAAAGAGCTTGGCGATGCTGGCAATTTTAAATAATAGATCGCCTTCTACCGGCGTTTGCTGTTGTTTATTGTTCAAGCCGGATACGTAGATCTCGCCCATCTGCTGGCCTTGTTGAACATAAACAATCGCCCCCACCAGCTCCCCACTGGTAACCTGTCGCATATGCGTCTCGATACTATCTGGTGCAGGCGATAAATAGGCAATCAATACGGCCCATGGAACCGCTACAGCGGCATAAACCAGACTGGCGGCAGTCAGTATAAGGGTGATCTTTTGCTTTAATTTCATTAAGTTTCCCTACTCGCGATGGCTTTGTCATGGCCGGTCATTGGTTATCTCTATTGCTGTTTAAACGCCCTGAAGTTTACTCCCGTCCAGCGTTTAAATGCTTTGGCAAAAGCGCTTTCATCACTGTAGCCCAACGCGACTGCCAGCGCAGCCTGAGTGGTATTCCCCTGGGCAATCAAGTCTAGCGTACACTGTCGCTTTGCCTGCTCTGAGAGCATTTTAAAATTAACACCATAATGAGCTAGGCGTCGATTCATTTGTCGCTCACTGATATTGAGCTGTTGTGCCAATTGCACTCTTCCCAGTGATGGTGTTTGTTTCAAGTGTGCGCTGACCTGTCCTAACCAATCAGACTTATCGAGATTCTCCAACTGTCTCTCAGCCACTCCAAGCATTTGTTCCCGCACTTCAGAATGACTCGGATTGACTGCACGCTGCCAATCGTGTGGATAAAAAATCAACGCATTCACTTTACAACCAAACTGTACCTGACGAGTATCAAAAGCACGATAGTAACGCTCAGGGCTCGCAGGCATGGGGCGAGTCAAAAGCACATACTTGGGTCGCAGTTGCGTTGCCGATAACCAACGCGCGCCCTGTAAGGTACTGATCAAAATGGCATCTACCCGAATATCCCGTGCGATGGAAAACTCCGCCTGATATTGGAGCCCTTCAGCGCCGCCATACTGGTATGGATTAAACCGCCCTCCCTGTCCAACCAAGGACGAGAAGCGAATCAAGGCTTCAATAGCGGCTCCGAGATTAGGACTACTGAGAACAAGATGCCCGAGAGTATCAAAATGACCAGGACGTAAATGAGCACCTATGGTCAGCCCAATAGCAGGATCTTTACTCTGACTGACAATCGCTGCCCACAATTCGTCTTGTACTGCCATTGGTAATCGCGTGTGCGAAGCATGGGAAAAAATAGCGCGCTTTAACAAGCCAGGCAGCACAATACCAGCGTCACTGACCTGCTGGGCGATGGCTCGGGTAAAGGTGGGCGTGACGGTGAGCATCTGATTACACTCAGTTAACAATTTGACCCATATTAACTAGTTTACGTCCCAAATAAACCATTATTTTACGCTTTTCCTGCTTATTATCCGTGGCATAGGTATCAATTACAGGAATAAAAAGATGTTACCAGTGGTGGTGATCGGTGCAGGCCCCATGGGCTTGTGCAGTGTCCGGCGGTTAAAACAACAAGGCTTCGATGTGATTGGTTTCGAGATCCACGCCGATGTAGGTGGACTGTGGGATATCACCAGCCCAACGTCCACTATGTATCAGTCTGCTCATTTGATTTCGTCTAAATCCATGACTGAATTTGCAGACTTTCCAATGCGCCAAGATACCGCAACCTATCCTCGTCATGATGCAATGGCCGGCTATTTCCGCGATTATGCAACCCACTTTGATTTGTATAAGCACTACCGCTTTAACACCCGGGTAATATCGGTTAAACCATACGGTGACAATTGGCAAGTCACAACCGAGTCTGAAGGCAAAACAGACAGTGTCACAGCACAAGCGGTATTGCTCGCTAATGGGACCTTACATAAACCCAATCTTATCACCCTTCCGGGCGATTTTAGCGGCAGCCTGATGCACTCCAGTGAATATAAATCAGCAGATTTATTTGCCGGCAAAGACGTGCTTATTATCGGCTGTGGAAACAGCGGTTGTGACATTGCCGTGGATGCGGTGCACCGGGCCCGCAGCGTCGATATGCTGGTGCGTCGAGGCTATTATTTCTTACCTAAATTTGTGATGGGCAGACCCACTGACACACTTGGTAGTAAAATTCGCCTGCCAAACAGATTAAAACAATGGGTTGATGGCACCTTGGTCCGGCTGATTTCAGGCAAGCCTTCAGATTTCGGCTTACCTGACCCAGATTACCGCATGTACGAGTCGCACCCTGTGGTTAATTCTATGTTTTTACATCATATCGGCCATGGCGATATTGGCATCAAGAATGCCATAGAAGCAGTAAAGGATAACTCTGTGACCTTCAGCGATGGCACATCCAAGCGCTATGACCTTATTTTACAAGCGACAGGGTATAAGCTGGATTTTCCATTTATTAACCCGCAACATCTAAATTGGCATGGTGACGCACCGGCGCTTTACCTGAACACCTTTACACCTGAGCATGATAATTTGTTTGTCATGGGAATGGTTGAAGCGTCTGGTCTGGGATGGCAAGGACGAGACGAGCAAGCAAAATTGGTCGCACAATATCTGCAGCAACGCCGGGACAACCCACAAATTGCCAAACGCTACTATCAGAAAGCGGTCGGCCTTTGCGAGCAAAAAATTGACGGGGGTCTGCATTACCTCAAGGTACCGCGCATGGCTTACTACGTGCATAAGCAAGATTATTTAAAACAGTTGGCCAGCGACTTGGCGGAGTTACAGTAGCCATGTCTCAATCCAGCCTTGTAATGTTAAATCTTATTCTCGCAGCAATGATGTTCGGCATTGCCCTGTCGTTAACCGCGAATGATTTTAAACGGGTTATTAATCAACCCAGAGCACCGGTTACCGGCTTGGTGGCGCAACTTGCGCTGTTGCCTTTGTTGAGTTTTATCCTCACTCTGATCTTGCCACTTTCCGCTGAAGTGGAATTGGGCATTTTGCTGGTCGGCAGTTGTCCCGGTGGAAGTTTCTCAAACATCATGACCTACCTGGCCCGCGGCAATACCGCATTATCAGTGAGCATGACAGCTGTCTCAAGCATTGCCGCCACGGTCGTTACGCCGATCAACTTTGCTTTGTACGCGAGCCTGAATCCAGATACGGCTGCTCTTTTAACCCAAATAGCAATGCCCCTCGGCAACATTTTTATCATAGTTGGCTTGGTGCTGGGTGTTCCCCTCGCAAGCGGATTATGGGTAGCACGACGATGGCCGCGGTTTGCTTTGCAAAGCCAACGCTACTTTCGCTACGTTTCACTGGTTATTTTGTTCTCTTTTGTCGCCATCGCGCTGATCTCAAACTGGCAAGCGTTTGTCGATGGCGCCGGATTATTCCTGGCGATTGTGGTTGTTCACAACGCCATGGCGCTCGGTTTAGGCTATGTCTGCGCCCGTTTGGTCCGCTGTGATCACGCGGATACCAAGGCAATGACGCTGGAAGTCGGGATTCAAAACTCGGGGCTGGGGTTAGGCATTATCTTTACATTTTTCGCAGACTTACAAGGTATGGCCATTGTAGCCGCTGGCTGGGGAATATGGCATTTAATCTCAGGACTGGCGTTGAGTCGCTATTGGCACTACCAGCAGGAGTCGCTATGAAAAACAGCGTGTTAATCACAGGTAGTAACGGATACTTGGGTCAGGCATTAATTAAACGCCTGGCTACACAATACCCGGTAGTAGGAATCGACATTCAGCCTGATTCCGCTATTGATAAGCCATCCTATAGCTATCACTGCTGTGATATTCGCAGCCCCAAACTGAGCACAATCATGGCGAAACATAACGTGGCTCAAGTTGTGCATCTGGCAAGTGTGATGAATCCTGGCGAAAATCCGGCGCAGGATTTCGATATAGATATCAACGGCACTGAAAATGTTATCAATGCCTGTATCAATCAACAGGTTAACCATTTGGTAGTCACCAGCAGTGGTGCAGCTTATGGCTATCATGCCGACAACCCCCTCTGGTTAGTTGAATCTGACCCGTTACGAGGTCATCCGGCTTTTAGTTACAGTGAGCACAAACGCCTTATCGAACAGCGCCTTGAACAATTACGTAAATCTCATCCGCAAATCCGACAACTGGTGTTAAGGCCGGGTACGGTGCTGGGTAAGCATACCAACAACCTGATAACCGGTTTATTCCACCGTCGATCGTTATTAAAAATTAAAGGGGCAGAATCGCCATTTGTATTTATCTGGGATCAAGACGTCATAGAAATAATGCTACGTGGCATCGAAAATCAACTGACCGGCACGTATAATCTGGCCGGCGATGGCGCCCTGAGTATCGACCAAATTGCCGAAGTACTTGATAAACCATTGTTAACGCTACCTGTATGGCTGTTAAAGACAGCTTTGAGTGTTGCAAAACCCTTAGGAATATCCCCTTATGGTCCGGAGCAAGTCGACTTTCTCCGCTATCGACCTGTATTAAGTAATCAGGCTTTAAAACAAAGCTTCGGCTACACACCCGCTATGACGTCTCGAGAGGTATTTGAATACTTCGCCAAACATCAGGGCCTTATTTCATGAAGTATGCTGTTATCACAGGCGCAGCTTCTGGGCTGGGGAAAGATTTGGCGCAGCTATACTCCAGCTCCTTTCATATCATTGCGATTGACAGGGACGCAGAAGGACTTCAGCAATTGCAGCACAGTATCCCTGCCCTAACCTGTATCGAATCCGATTTAGCAGATCCACAGCAACGTGAGACTTTGGTCAGGCAATTACATGATTATCAGGATATCGCTTTGTTGATAAATAACGCCGGTATTACTCATCGCTCACTTATCAAAGAAACAGACTACGCTGTTTTTGATAAAGTCATGCAGATTGATTATTTAGCACCGGTAAGACTGACATTGGCGTTGTTACCGGTCCTTACCCAACAGCGTGGCGTTGTGATTAACGTTAGTTCCATGGCGGGTTGGATGCCAGTCATTGAACGTGGCGGATACTGTGCAGCAAAGTCAGCTATGCACCAGTTTTTTGAAACATTGCGGGCCGAATCCGGTTCATCCATTCATGTACTGAATGTTTACCCCGCATTTTTAGCCACACCTATTGAAAAACGCGCCCTCGACAGTCAAGGCAATATCGCTACGCATGCCCGCAGTAGTGTGGGTAGAATTCGCAGTAGTCAATGGATGGCAAAACGCATTGTTAATGCTCATCTCGATAAAAAGTCTCGTCTTTATGGCAGTGCGTTGACCCGTTTTGCTGCACTGCTTTATCATTGCTGGCCGCAACTTTACCTGCATCTGATGCGTAAACGTTTTTCAGGTACACACTAATATGGTTTGGCTGATAGCGTGTATCTTGTTGGCATTTAGCATAGAGGCAATGACGGGCTTCGGTAGTATCGTCATTGCCCTGTCTCTGGCAGCATTGGTGTATGACATATCCTGGTTAATGGTCATATTAGTACCTTTAAACTTAATCATGACCCTGCCTATGTGCATTGCACTGCGCAAGCATATTCACGTCAGGCTGCTATTCATGGTTATCGGTCCATTAATGATAATCGGTACATTGCTGGGCCAAATGTTGTTGCCATTGGTATCGGCCGATTGGCTAAAATTACTCTTTGCGCTACTTATTATTTGGTTTTCAGCCAGGGCCTTGTGGGTCCGTCATCCCCACCCATTGAGTCACGGGTTTCAGAAAGGCCTGATACTCTCTGCCGGCGTAACCCATGGTTTATTTGCCTCCGGAGGACCCTTATTGGTTTATGCGTTATCCAGAGCTGGTCTCGACAAAGCCAGTTTTCGCGCAACGTTACTATGCGTATGGTTAGCCCTCAACACTGGGCTGGCGTTATGGTTTTGGCATGATGGACAATTCTCAGCTCACACAGACACGCTAATGACATTGGCACCGGCCGTCATTGTGGGCATGCTGGTAGGACAATTTCTCCACAATAAAATAAATAACGAGCGATTTTTGCCGGTGGTTTTTTCAATTTTGCTGCTTGTCGCCTTATTGCTGTTGGCGCAATCGATACAAAGTCTGTGGTTTTGATTGTGAATAAATGCTTAATCACGCATCAAATTGATCAACTATCCAGCAAACACCCTGTTGTTTGTTCAGATTGTAGGCAAACGGTACATTTACACAAAAAAAGGGGTTGACGCTCCGAGAGTGGATACGCATAATACGCGCCACTTAACGACGCAGCGGTCAATTATGACAGCGAGTTGAAAAGTATGGCTACGTAGCTCAGTTGGTTAGAGCACATCACTCATAATGATGGGGTCGCAGGTTCGAATCCCGCCGTAGCCACCAAAATTGCGGGAGTGGTGGAATTGGTAGACACGCTGGATTTAGGTTCCAGTGCTTCACGGCGTGAGAGTTCAAGTCTCTCCTTCCGCACCAACTGGGGTATCGCCAAGTGGTAAGGCAGCGGGTTTTGATCTCGCCATTCGTTGGTTCGAATCCAGCTACCCCAGCCATATTTTAGTTAGACGCTTATAGCGCATAACGCACCTTCTATTGGGGTATCGCCAAGTGGTAAGGCAGCGGGTTTTGATCTCGCCATTCGTTGGTTCGAATCCAGCTACCCCAGCCAAATAAAAAAGCCTGCTTAATGCAGGCTTTTTTGTATCTGGAATAAAGTCCAACTTTTTCAATGATTTGGTAAAAGCCGTCTTTTACCGAAACTTATTCAGTGTCGAGTGGCCTGTGCCGACTAACTGGATCAAATCTGAGCTAAAAGCTGGACAATATAATCTCAGGCCTGACATTATTCCTTTCTACAACAATGTATAACGGGAACACATTTTGTCAGCATCATTGCCTGCGCAAGCAACTTCGCCGAACACCTCTTTACTTGAAACACTGGGTCAATCACTCGATAGTCTTGTCGGTGCCATCAATCACTTTTTTTGGAATTATTACGTATTGCTGGTCATGCTGGCTGCGTGTGGTTTTTGGTTTACCTGGAAGTTAGGTTTTATTCAGTTCCGAATGTTCAGGCACATGTTCAGTGTGATGAAAGGCAGCACCCGAAGTGACAAGTCCGGGATCAGTTCGTTTGGCGCCTTGTGCACCAGCTTGTCTGCTCGGGTCGGAACCGGTAACTTGGCCGGTGTGGCTGTGGCAATTTCTCTTGGCGGTGCCGGTGCCGTTTTCTGGATGTGGGTGATTGCTATATTTGGTATGGCAATCGGCTTTGCAGAAAGCACCCTAGGCCAACTTTACAAGGTTCGCGATCACAATGGTGAGTTCCGTGGTGGTCCTGCCTACTACATTCAACAGGGTTTACGTAATCGCGGCTTAGCCGTCGCATTTTCATTAGCCCTGTTCATGGGATACGGTTTTATCTTCAGTTCTGTCCAGGCTAATTCGATTACCGATGCCCTTAACCATGCCTACGGATTTGATCCCCTCTATGCCGGCCTTGCTATCAGCGGTCTGGCGGCACTTATTGTAGTTGGGGGACTACGTAGTATCGCGCGCTTTTCAGAATTTATGGTGCCATTTATGGGCATAAGCTATGTATTGGTCGCGGTCGGTATTACCTTATGGAATATTCAGGAAGTCCCCGGTCTTCTGTATCACATCGTCAGCTCCGCTTTTGGTCTGAATGAAGTGGCCGGCGGTACCTTTGGTGCTGCGATCCAGCATGGAATAAAGCGCGGTTTATATTCCAATGAAGCTGGCTCCGGAAGTGTGCCTCATGCAGCAGCAAGCGCATCACCGAACCCTAATCACCCTGCAACCCAGGGCTTCGTGCAAATGTTAGGCGTGTTCATAGACACCTTGGTGCTATGTACCTGTACCGCAGTCATCATTCTATTGGCGGGAGGCAGCTCCACAGAGCAGATGGAAGGAATTCGACTAACCCAGGATGCCATGACGTTCCATTTAGGTGACGGTGGACAAGATTTTGTTGCTGCCGCTATCGCTCTGTTTTCGTTTACCTCTGTGGTTGCAAATTATGCCTACGGTGAGTCCAACCTGCACATGTTTAAACTGGATAATAAGCTTGGCAAGGCCTTATACACGCTGGGTTATCTGGCAATGATTGTGTGGGGCTCAGCCGCCGCGTTGCCACGGGTTTGGGCGATGGCCGATATGGCATTAGGGCTGATGACCTTTATTAACGTTATCGCGATAGTGTTGATGACACCTACCATAGTGAATATTACCCGTGATTACATACAACAGCGTGAAGCAAATAAAAAACCTGAGTACAAGACCGGCAACTGTAAAATTCAGGGGCGCGCAGAAGACGGGATATGGGATTAAAGCCAGATTCAGATGCCGGCCTACAAGCCGGCATTGAGTTACACGCCTAATGCGTATTTCAAAACCTGTTTATTCAACACCGGAACTCCTGATACAGCTCTGAACGCCAGGTTTCTGACCCATTTCAGCGGCCTGATGTCATTACTAAAACCAGCGTATAAAGCGTCCATTGCGGACATCATTAACAGGTTGTCCGGGCGCCGTTGCCGTTCGTAACGAGCGACGGCGTCGGTGCTCAAGCCAAGATCTGACGATGATACATTGTCCAACAAACAGGACACATCGCGAAACCCAAGATTAACGCCCTGCCCGGCGAGTGGATTGATGGTATGCGCTGCATCACCGAGTAAAACGATATTATTTTTGTAGTAATGATTAGCATGCTGACGGGTAAGCGGAAATATGGCCTTATCCAGAATATCAAAATCGACCAACTGAGCCGGGAAACTGGCTTGAATTTGCGCCTTTAACTGCCCATGATTCAACCCGGCCAACGACTGTAAATACTGTTTGTTGTGATACCACACCAACGATGCATGGCCATCGAAAAGTGGTAAGAACGCCATCGGCCCGTTAGGGGTAAACTGCTGCCAGGTAATATCCTGTTGCTCGGCGTGAGTTTTAACGGTTATGCCCATCGCATGCTGAGCATACTGCCAGCCTGTCACACCGATACCGGCTTGTTGCCGACAGGCAGAGTTTGCTCCATCAGCACCGATTACCCAAGGGGCGGTGAGTTGCTGCTGATTTTCGAGTGTAAGTCGATGGCCATCAGTTTTGTGCCAGTCTGTTATTTTATAGCCTGGGAAATAGCTGAGATTGGCATATTCAGCCATCGCTTTATGCAAACCAAGCTGAATCACTCGATTTTCAATCAAATGACCTAGTTCGTCGAAACCGAGGGATGTGGCGTCAAACTCGACCCGGTTGTGATCAGTCTCCCACACCGCTAAGCGGCGATAGCGACAGGTGCGCATGGACAGAATATGCTGCCAGGCTCCCAATTTATCGAGCAGCGCAATTGACGCTCTGGAAATTGCAGACACCCGCAAATCGCAAGATTGCTGCGGATCAAATGGCTTAGGAGGGTGAGCTTCGATGACCGCAATACGAAAGTTTTTTTGTGCCAATCCAATCGCACAAGCGGCGCCAACCATGCCTCCGCCAACCAGAATAACGTCATATTCCTCTGCATGAGATTTCGTGGTCATTGTCATACCTTTTTCATCATCTGCAGTTATTCTACCCGCGATAAAGTAAAGACTAAACTGGTTGAACAACCAATTTAGTAATGAATGTAATAAAGCGTAACTACGAGCCGTTACAGACACACATTTTTACATTCCCAACTAAACTTTATTGTTGTTTGACACTACTTATATAGTGAGACCGCCCCTAACCAAGGATACTGACATGTTAACCGCGATGACCACTCTGGTTGTTTTACTCTCCGCCAACAGCGTTGTAACCGCGCCAAATGACGATATCGAGCGCATGACTGTAGTGGGAAATAAGGATGCAGTAATGCTGGAAGCCGCCAGTTTAACCCGTACCTCACTGCAAGAGGCTAACTACCAACTAATCGTTGATGTACTGCAACGTAGCCAGGCTGCTATTCAGAAAGTGGGTGAAGAAACCGCCATCTTTGCCGAACCAAACAGTAAGCTGACAGTCCAACGATAAGTCTCCCTGGACCACTGCGGTTTTTATGTCGAATCGCGGTGGTCTTTTTTTATTCCTGCCAAATATGTGATTTCCTCACAAACGCTGGTATGCGCCGGCTATTGCGGTTAAAATAACCGGCTATTTTATCGACCAGTGAACTGACTCAAAAAAGGTGTAACGCGAGTGAGTAAAAAACTCTTTATCAAGACCTGGGGCTGCCAAATGAACGAGTATGACTCGGAAAAAATGGCAGATTTACTAGATTCCACCCATGGTTACCAGTTGGCAGAAACCGCGGAAGAAGCAGATGTGATTCTGCTCAACACATGTTCTATTCGCGAAAAAGCACAGGAAAAAGTGTTTCATCAATTAGGTCGCTGGAAAAATCTGAAGAAATCCAATCCTGATTTGATCATCGGTGTCGGCGGCTGCGTTGCCTCTCAGGAAGGTGAACACATTCGTGAGCGTGCACCCTACGTTGACATGGTATTCGGCCCGCAAACTCTGCATCGATTACCGGAAATGATCAATCAGGTGCGCACCGGCGAGACGAGTTCTGTGGTGGATATCAGCTTCCCGGAAATCGAAAAATTTGACCGTCTTCCGGAGCCTCGCGCCGAAGGCCCGACTGCGTTTGTGTCTATCATGGAAGGGTGCTCAAAGTACTGTACATTTTGCGTGGTTCCATACACACGGGGTGAAGAAGTGTCCCGTCCAGTCGACGATGTAATTTTTGAAGTTGCTCAGTTAGCTGAACAAGGGGTTCGGGAAGTCAACTTGTTGGGCCAGAATGTGAATGCTTTTCGTGGGCCACATCATGATGGCAGCGTCTGTACCTTTGCAGAATTGCTCCATCTGATTGCTGCCATCGACGGGATTGACCGTATTCGCTATACCACCTCTCACCCGGTTGAATTCACCGACGATATTATCGCCGCTTATGAAACCATTCCTGAGTTAGTCGACCACTTGCACCTGCCGGTACAAAGCGGTTCTGACCGTGTGTTAGCCTTGATGAAACGCGGCCACACGGCCATCGAGTACAAGTCTAAAATTCGAAAGCTGAAAAAAGTACGTCCGAATCTGAGTATGTCATCGGACTTTATCATCGGCTTCCCCGGTGAAAGTGACGACGATTTTGAGGCGACCATGAACCTGATTCAACAAGTCGACTTTGACCTGAGTTTCAGCTTTATTTACAGCGCACGTCCTGGCACGCCTGCATCAGACTTGCCTGATGACGTCTCTGAAGATGTTAAAAAGCAACGTCTGCAATTATTACAACAGCGCATTAACCAGCAAGCCTTGCGAATAGCCAGAAACATGCTCGACACCGAGCAGCGAATTCTGGTGGAAGGCCCTTCACGTAAGAATCCGATGGAGCTGCAAGGACGAACCGAGAACAATCGGGTAGTCAACTTTGAAGGTCAACCAGACATGATCGGTCAATTTGTTGATGTGCGTATCACTGACGTGTATGCCAACTCATTACGTGGTGAAGTTATTCGTAGCGAAGCACAAATGGGTTTACGCCAGGAAGTCAACCCTACCAGTATTTTACGTCGTCAGCCTGCCGGTCAACCGGACGAATTAGGCGTGACACAATTTTCACCTAATTAGGAGCCCACTACTTTGTCGAGCCCTTTAGTCACCAATGAAGTGGTCCTGGAGCCAAGCGATAACCGTCGTTTAAGCAGCCTGTGCGGACCTTTGGATGATAATTTAAAGCAAATTGAGCGTCGTTTAGGCGTGGAAATAAACTACCGCAGCAATACCTTTTCTGTGGTGGGAGATGCCAAGCAAACCAATGCAGTTGGCGAACTACTCAAACTGCTTTATATCGAAACACAGCCTGTAAAAGGAAAAATTCCTTTACTCGATGCTGAGCAGGTGCATTTGGCCATTCAGGAAGCGCGCGTGTTAGAAAAGGCAGAAAGTGGCAAATACGGCAAAGAAGTGCATATTAAAACCAAGCGTGGGGTGGTGAAACCGCGCAACCCTAATCAGTCTCAATATGTGAAGAATATTGTTAATCACGATATTAGCTTCGGCATTGGGCCTGCCGGTACCGGTAAAACCTACTTGGCCGTCGCGTGTGCGGTAGATGCCCTCGAGCGTCAGGAGATACGACGTATCCTTCTAACCCGTCCTGCTGTTGAAGCCGGTGAAAAGCTTGGGTTTTTACCCGGTGACTTATCGCAAAAGGTCGATCCCTACTTACGCCCCCTTTACGATGCTTTATTTGAAATGTTGGGCTTTGAAAAAGTAGAGAAGCTGATGGAGCGCAACGTTATTGAGGTAGCGCCACTAGCCTATATGCGAGGTCGCACCCTAAATGACGCCTTCATTATCCTAGATGAAAGCCAAAACACCACGGTAGAGCAAATGAAAATGTTTCTGACGCGAATTGGCTTTAACTCTAAAGCAGTGATCACCGGTGACATTACCCAAATTGACTTACCTCGTGGCGCTCGCTCTGGATTACGTCACGCGATAGAGGTACTTAAAGACATCAATGATATTTCATTTAATTTCTTTACCGCCAACGACGTAGTGCGGCATCCTGTTGTCGCCCGCATTGTCCAAGCCTATGAAAAGTTTGAAACAGCTCAGGAGCGAGATAAACAACAACAGCAGGAGAATAAAGGCTCGTGAGTGCACTCCTTGACTTGCAAGTCGCGCATCAGGATTCTGGCACACCCGATGCAACACACTTTCAGCAATGGGTTGATGCGGTTTTACAGGATCAGGAACAAACTCAAGCTGAAATCACATTGCGTATAGTTGATTGCGAAGAAAGCCAACAGCTTAACCTGGCATATCGTAATAAAAACAAACCAACCAATGTGTTGTCTTTTCCTTTTGAAATGCCCGTCGGCGCGCCACCAGACCTGCCTGTTAATTTATTAGGTGATCTGATTATTTGCGCGCCAGTCGTAGCACAAGAAGCACAGCAACAACAAAAAAACCTTGCTCATCACTGGGCACATATGGTCGTCCATGGCACCTTGCATTTGCTCGGCTATGACCACATTGACGATCATGATGCACAGCAGATGGAAGCGATTGAAATACGCATTCTGCAACAATTAGGCATTGACGACCCCTACACGGTTAAGGAATGATGCGTATCTGACGATATTATTATTGTTACTACGAACCTTTTAATTGACTGTATAATCAACGAGTTAAAAATACTACACGACATATTATGAGCGAAGATAACCCCCACTCTGGCAACGGTTCGCCGTCCAAAGGCTGGTTTGAAAAGATACTTCAAGCCTTTACCGGTGAGCCGAAAAACCGAGAAGAGTTAGTCGAATTTATCAATGACGCAGAACAAAGAGATGTTATTGATCCCAGTACCCGGGAAATGATTGAAGGTGTACTGGAAGTTGCCGAAATCCGCGTACGTGACATTATGATCCCCCGCGCACAGATGGTTACCATCAATATAAATGATGCTGTAGCCGACTTCTTACCCGTATTATTAGAATCAGCACATAGCCGGTTCCCTGTCATTGGCGAAGATAAAGATCACATTGAGGGTGTCTTGCTGGCCAAAGATTTGTTGCGATTCGCTTTTAACGGCGCCCAACAGATCAATCTGCGGGAAATTTTGCGCCCTGCTGTGATTGTGCCTGAAAGTAAACGCGTGGATGTGTTGCTCAAAGAGTTTCGACAGCAACGTTACCATATGGCCATTGTGGTCGACGAATACGGTGGTGTATCAGGACTGGTCACGATTGAAGATATTCTTGAGGAAATTGTCGGTGAAATCGAAGATGAGCACGATGATGATGAAAGCAACAGTGCTGACATTCGGCCCCTTAACAAGAACACCTATTCAGTCAAAGCTTTAACTGAAGTTGACGATTTCAACGAGTTTTTCAGTACCCAATTTGACGAAGAAGACGCAGACACCATTGGAGGGATCGTACTCAAGGCATTCGGACATATGCCTGAGCGTAACGAGTCTGTGATAATTCGCGACTTTGAGTTCACTGTGACCAACGCCGATAAGCGTCGTTTGATTCAGTTAAAGGTCACCGTTCCCCGTGACCAACAAGACGACCACGACGAGAGCTAAGTCTTTGCTTCAATCCATCGTTGTCCCTCTGCTGCTGGGCCTGGCCATGACTTTTGGCTACGCCCCGTTCAGCCAATGGTATTTAATCCCCGCCCTACTCACCGGCTTTATGCTGGTGTTAATGCGCGCCGAACGCCCTGCCCTTACAGGCTTTATGTTCGGTCTAGGTTGGTTTGGTGCAGGCGTTAGTTGGGTGCACGTCAGCATTGCCGATTATGGTGGCTTCCACATAAGCATTGCAATCGCACTCACCGCACTATTAGCCGCATATCTGGCGCTGTACCCGCTTTTATTTGCCTGGCTGTTATCACGTTTCATCCCTCGCGCACAGTGGGTTTGGTTTGCACCTCTGTTTTGGTTAACTGTAGAGTGGTTACGTGGTGTATTGCTTACTGGCTTTTCCTGGTTATCTGTGGGTTACAGCCAAATCGACGGGCCATTGGCCGGATGGTTTGCTGTTATCGGCGAACTTGGTCTGAGCGCATTGTTGGTATTGTTCGCTACAATGATGGCCCGGCTAATTCTCAACAAGTCTTATCTTAATATGGTGCTGATCATGACATTGATGGTCAGTATGGGTGTACTGCTTAAGAGCGTTAACTGGCGCACACAAACCGCGTCTGATGTCACTATCACGCTGGTTCAGGGCAATATTCCTCAATCGGTCAGGTGGCAGCCTGAGGCCGAAGCCAGCACCATGGCTAAATACGTCAACCTCACAGAACCTCATTGGGATAGTGACATCATTATATGGCCAGAAGCCGCCATACCTGCCATCGAACCAAGGAAAATTTCACAGCGCTATCTGAACCGTCTCGATTTGGTCGCTGCCTCAACCCATACCGCGTTGATTACCGGAATCCTCAATACCGATTATCCGGACGCCTGGAATGCAGTGATTGTCATTGGTGAAACAGAGCCACAAAGTGGCCTTGCCAGTTACAGCCACAATCACGCCAACCGCTACTACAAGCATCATTTGCTACCCATCGGTGAATTTGTTCCGTTCGAAGATTGGCTACGCAGTTTGGGCGGAGTTTTTGATTTGCCCTGGTCATCTTTTGCACGAGGTGACTATCAACAACCGAATCTGCTAGCAAAAGGTTACCAACTGGTGCCCGCACTGTGTTTTGAAATTTTGTTTGCAGAGCAAATCAGAGCGAACCTTACCCCGGACTCCGACTTCATTCTGACGGTATCAAACGATGCCTGGTTTGGCACCTGGCACGGACCGCATCAGCATATGGAAATCGCCAGAGTAAGAGCCGCTGAAATGGGCTTGCCAGTGCTTCGGGCGACCAATACCGGCGTCACCGCATTCGTGGATGACAAAGGTGAGTTCATTAGCCGATTACCGCAGTTTGAAGCCAACACCCTTACCGCAAAGGTGCCTAGCATCCGCAGTGCCACGCCCTACCGAAATTGGGGAAATCTGCCCAATTGGCTATGGGCATTAGCAATTGCGATAGTTGGGTTAACATTGATAGTGCGGCGCCGTTAATCATCTTCTTCGGTGCCATTCACTATGCCGGCTATCTGACTTAATCTGTCCAGCGCTATCTGGTTCAGAGACTGTTTAGGATAGCGACCCCGTTTGTTGACTTCACCGGCATTCAAGCCCGTCATAATTTGAACAGCCTGATCGACATTATCTACCGCATAGATGTGAAATCTTTGTTGTTTTACTGCAGCAATGATTTCTTTATCCAGCATCAGATTACAGGTATTCGATTTGGGTATTATGACCCCTTGTTGACCGGTTAATCCACGGTGCTGACACAAACGAAAGAAGCCTTCAATTTTTTCATTAATCCCTCCCACGCTTTGCACCTGACCGTATTGGTTGATAGAGCCTGTCACTGCGATTTCTTGCTTAACAGCGACACCCGTTAAAGCCGAAAGCAAGGCAACCAATTCCCCCAGGGATGCTGAGTCACCATCAATGTGGCCATAATTTTGCTCCAATGCGATATTCGCTGAGAGTGTTAACGGAAATCCCTGAGCGTATTTGTTGCCAAGATAGCCGGTTAACAACATTACACCTTTAGAATGGATGGAACGGCCTAATTCCACTTCACGTTCAATATCCACCACGCCGTTGGCCCCGGCGTAGACCGTAGCGGTAATACGCGCTGGTGTTCCAAACACACTGTCGCCGATATCCAGCACGGTAAGACCATTGACCTTACCTACGGCAACACCCTCAGTGCTAATCAGAATCTGGCCTTCTTTAATATCTTCCAGCAGACCTTCACTGATCCGGCCATTTCGCTCAGTTTTTGCCGATAACGCCTGTTCAATATGGACTAAATCCAAGGTATTGCTTTGCGCCAGTTGGCAAAAATAAGCGGCTTCATTGATCAGTTCCAAGGTATCAGAAAAACGCGCCGATAATCGATGCTGATGTTCCGCCAAGCGCAAGCTGTGCTCAACTAAGCGATACGTTGCTTTCTGCGTTATGCCATCTAACTGGATTTTGTCAATTTGCTCTCTCACTTTGCCGACAAAGTCATACAGATTTTGGTTTTCGAGGGGAATTTCATGGTCAAAATCAACCAGTACGCGAAAGTACTGATCAAACTCGTCATCATATTCTTGTAAGGTATAGAATAAATCGCGGCTTCCCATCAGTACCACTTTCAGTTTTATTGGTATCGCCTGAGGGTTGAGGGTCATGGAATTGACCATCCCTACTTCCATTTGTGGCAAATCCATTTTTAACTCACCGCGCTTCAGTACCAGTTTCAACGTCTCCCATACATAAGGGTGCTGAATTAATTTATCGATATCCAATAACAAGTAGCCGCCGTTGGCCCGGTGTAACGCGCCGGGTCTGATCATGCGGTAGCTGGTATATACGGAACCGGAAATATTGGTGTATTCAATTCGACCGAATAAGTTCTGGTAGGTGGGGTTCGGCTCATAAATAACGGGGGCACCGGCGCCTGGCTCTGAGGCCACTAAAACATTCGGCTGGACCTGTTCGGTAAGCAGGGTTTTACGGTCCAGATCGTCGTTTTTGTCTTCTTTACTGTTTTCTTCGTCAAGCAACTCGATCACAGTTTCAATCAAGTTTTCGCGCATTTGTCTGAGGAACTTGAGCACGCCCAGATCACCGGCATACACATGCTCTAAATGCTTAATAAGTGGTTTAATTCCTTGTTCAGCTGTCTCCCGTTTCAACTGTCGATGCATCTCTGACATCTCACGGTTCCACTGCGGAAGCTCGACTAACTGGTCGGTCAGCCGGGTTTCCAATTCACTGATAAGGTCATAGAAATGCTGACGTTGCTGTTCTTCTAATTGTGAAAACTCATCATCTTTGAGCGGTTTGCCATTCACAATGGGTGAGAAGCTAATTGTGCCCTCATCCTCATACAAGGCGACATCGTGCTGCTGTGCAAAGGTTTCAAGCTTATCGATAGCATCAGCATACTTTTGATCGAAGCTACGCTTGATTGCTGCTTTTTTCCGTTGATAGCCCGGGTTATCAAATGCTGCCGGAAATGTTGCCAGTACCTCCTCAATCATGGCGTCGATATGATCAACCAGTTTTTTCGACTCTCCCGGGGCCATTTTTAGCGCAACAGGTTCACGTTCCTCGTCAAAATTGTTCAGGTAACACCACTCATCCGGGGTGGTGAGTTTTTCAACGTGCCGGCGGATATGCTCATGAACCAGGGTATAGCGCCCTGTGGCGGGTTCACCCATCACATACAAGTTATAACCTTGCGCTTGAATTCCCAACCCAAAATCCAGTGCTTTTCTGGCCCGGGACTGACCAATAAAACTGGCCGTCAGCGCTTCTGGATCGGTTAGTGCCTGATTAATGACTCTACGACTGGGCTTTGCCGACAGCTGTGACGGCTCAAGAGCAGAAATTGTTAGCATATCTGTATTTATCAATCTTATTGACTAGCAAATGAAAGATCATTTTACCTGATAGTCAACGCCGACTGCGGATTATTTTATGCTTATTTTTTGCGTCTCAGCGTCACCTCAAGATAAGGCTCTTCTTTCATTTTCAGATCAACAAAATCCTCGTCAATCCGCAGGATATCCGAAGAATAGGACTCGCCTTTGACCGGCGTAAAGGCTGCGGCAAACTCAGGGGACTGGGCCAACATCGCCCTGCTGGTATCATCTAACGGCGTAATCTTGGCGTCGGTAGTGGTTTGCACCATAACCTTGTCGTGAATTTCCCAGGTGCCCGCATCTCGTAACGCAAACCGCAATGCGATTTCCTGCCCGTTGGCATTAATCCGCATAACCAACTCGCCGTTTTCTGTGTATTTATTGCCATGATGAAACACTGAGTCGCCACTGTAGGTGAGTTCAAAGCGCATCCCCGCTGGCACAGGGTCATCACTTAACTCGGCAAATTTATCAGCATCAACAAACATGCTGCTTTCCCACTCACCCAGTAATTGTTCTTGGGTAGAAGGTTGGCAAGCACTCAGCAAAACAGCCAGGCTAAGGGTGATGAATAATCGATGTAACATGGTTTGGCGTCCTTGCATTAATTCGGGAATGAATGCTTAGGCTACGAAACTCGTGGTCAAAAAACAATCAATGATTGTGTTAATTGATAAGTTGCTCGCGATTGAGGCAACGAGATTAGGAAAAACGGAAATTAGCAAATGTCGGATACAAAAAAACCACCCTAAGGTGGCTTAATGTTGGCGGAGCGGACGGGACTCGAACCCGCGACCCCCGGCGTGACAGGCCGGTATTCTAACCAGCTGAACTACCGCTCCGGAACTGGCTTGGTGGGTGTTACAGGGGTCGAACCTGTGACCTTCGGCTTGTAAGGCCGACGCTCTCCCAACTGAGCTAAACACCCTCCCGAATATCGAGAGACGCGCATCATACCTGCTCACCCCTCGGTGTCAACGCTGAATCGCCCTGCGTGACAAAAAGATGATAACCGCCCTGTCCCGTGCAGGGAAACGCCCTATTTTCCCGGCTAAAGATTCCCGGCACAGTAGGGGTACGGGCATCACAAGGGGAGATAACCATGGCCGGACAGTTC
>CAXQZJ010000175.1:0-5883 GCA_964228145.1 Alteromonadaceae bacterium
GCCAGCATGCTCACCAGTCCTTGGGTGCGCTCTTTTATGCAGTATCAACCCAACAAGGTATTACCCAAGCTGACGATGCCGTTATTGGCAGTCAATGGCGAAAAAGATATTCAGGTAACCAGTAAAGCCAACCTGGCTGGAATTAAAGACAATATGGCACACGCCAAAAATAATGATGTCACAATCAAAGAGATGGCCTCGCTAAACCACCTCTTCCAGCAAGCAGATACCGGATTACCTAATGAGTACGTTCTAATTCAGGAAACGCTCAACCCTCAACTACTCGATACAATCAGCGATTGGTTAACAGCTCGCTTTGTCGATTAACCGAAAAGGGCATGCGATTGCATGCCCTTGTTATGTTATTGATAAGCCCGATAAGGACGATCTGATGTCAGGCTGACTAACCCTTTAACGACTCTGTAAATAATCCAAATAGCCAATGCGAACAACAAGGGAACACCGATAATAATCAAGGTCAGCAGGCCGAAGATGACCCCCAGGACAATCCCCCAAATAAACACAGTAATGGCATTTTCAAAGTGATCAGCAAAGCGAGACTGACGCGCATTATCTTTACTCACTAACGCCCATATGCCACCAGCGATAAAAAACAAACCGGTAAAACAGCCAATTAGCATAAGAATGTAGGCAATCAGAGCATTGCGCTTGGCTTCTTCATCTTGTGGGGAGAGTTGATTGTGTTCCATTGAATAAATCCTTGTACGAGTTGATGTTATTACTTTAATCGATCGTCAGGCTCGCTGCAAAACAGGTATTTTTTGACCAACGTGGGAATAAAATTCCTACCCCGGACGTTATCTCAATGAATTCACCAGTAACGAGGTAACATTATGAAGACGTTTACATTCAATACCGTTTTAACAGCACTGATTGTTTCAGCATCCATGAACACCAGTGCACAAGAGGCTAGCGTAAATGGTCACTTTTCTGTTTCAAGCCAATCACAAGCCAGTGCTGAGGTAAGTCAATCTGACACCAACGCAAACGTGAGTAGCGAACAACAAGCCCAAAGCAGTACAGAAACGAATATGGCAGTGCCACCGTCCGATTCACCTGCCAATGGTGATACCCAAGATGACGCCGCTAGCGACACGACGCCAACTCCAACTGTCGAGTCGGCCTCAGCGTCGTACGACCTTACTAACTCCGGCACACAAACTCTGTCTGCTTTGTTGTCATCGGACAACAACGGCACAGCACAACAAGCTAATGGTCATTCAGCCCTGACTACTGCACTGGGCAGTCAGGCTGACTCGGCACCTCCAAGCATGGATGACAACCAAGCCGCTGAGGCGCCCTCCGAGGTAATGCAATCGCTGGCACTCGAAAGCACCCAGCAGCTGGAAAATACATTGGCGCTCAGTGAGCAGCTAGAGGCGGGCATTCAAAGTGGCATTCAAACCGCTACTGACCTTGTTGCTCAGGCCGCCGTTGAGCAACAAATCCAGACCTTAACCAACGCGCAGATAAGCCAGCAAACAAACACGATCACCCAAGCTGTAGTGGATACCCAAGTGTCAGATCTGGTTAATCAGCAAATCACCACTGCTGTGGATGCAGCCACCGAGACGAGTATTGAAAACAGTCTGTCCGGCATCGGCCTGTAATCTTAAACCGGGCCGCATCGCGGCCCTTTTTTTAGGAGGCATTATGAACCGCAAGCATTTAATCTGGCTATTGTTCGCCAATTACGCCATAGCCAACACGGACAAGACTGACTTTTCTTTTGAAGCTGCGACCGGTCTTCAACATGATTCATCGCTGCGCATCGCTGAACTGGACGACACTGAAAATCAGTCAGATATCGCCTGGCTATTTCAGCTAGCTGGCAAGCTCAGCATCAAACCAACAGAGCGCCTGAGTACCCAGATCCAGTATCAATTTCGTCAACGTGACTACCAGCAAGCCGAAAACTTTAATACCCAAATTCATCAGGCCGCGGTTGACCTAAAATACCGGTTAGACCTGGCAACCATCGGGGTGTCGCATTATTACAACCATGTAATCCTCGATCGCGAAGCCTTGCTGGATTTGTCGTTAACCCAGGTTTATGCAGCTAAAATGGTCACTGATCACACCTACCTCAGAGGAGCGTATCAAAATACCTCCAAACAATTTGACGCTTTCACCGAACGAGATGCCTCAGGTGACACCTTAATGCTAGACAGCTATTGGTTCTTTAATAACCACCAAAGCCATCTGAGCGCAGGATTATCTTTTGGCGATGAAACAGCCCGCGACCCTCAATTTAACTTTGACGATAAGAGCCTTAGAGTAGGATGGCAACACCAAACCAGTTGGTTGAGCTTCCCAGCGACCGTTTGGGCGAATGTCCAATACCGGCAGCGACAATATCAACGAGTGTCAGAACAACATGCTGATGTCAGGCAAGAGCGCAGCACTGACGCCGCGCTCGGGTTACGCTGGGAGTGGAATGACACTTTCGGATCTGAAATACGTCTGGAGAACAAAAGCACCCATGCCAATATTGCCGAATTTGATGTTCAGCAATTCCGCTCTCAGTTGTTACTGAAAGCCAAGTTCTGATGTCATCATTAGCAGGCCGTAGCCAAACACGGGATCACGGCCTGGCTGACCCAGGTCTTGAGCATTGTTTTGCAACAATTTTAGTGGGTCGGGCTCACCCTTGGCTAGCGCACAGACTAAAGCTGCACTCACCAGAGGAGCAGCTAACGAGGTACCTGACTCTGGCCGTACTCCCTGACCCACAGTGGTGTAAACATTCACCCCCTGAGCAGCAAAGTCGACAAAATCGCCTTGGTTTGCCCACCGATATATCTGCTGATGCTGGTCCACTGCCGTAACAGTAACAACGCCCGGATAGCCTGCAGGGAAGCGAGGTAGAGAGGCAGGGCCATGATTGCCACTGGCCGCCACGATGTAACGGTCTTTTGCAATAAACTGTTCAACGGCCAATGCCAGCAAACGATTATCCGGCCCCGTTAAACTCATATTCACCACCTTTACATCTTCACTGGCCAGCCAATCCAGAGCCGCCACCAGATCTAACGCAGTGGCACGTTCAACAACGCTGTCGCTTTGATAAAATACCGCCGCAAGCGCAACCTGTGCATCTTTTAGGCGGCCCTTAAATTGTGGATGTG
This sequence comes from Alteromonadaceae bacterium, assembly GCA_964228145.1. Classification (GTDB taxonomy): domain Bacteria; phylum Pseudomonadota; class Gammaproteobacteria; order Enterobacterales; family Alteromonadaceae; genus Pseudobowmanella. The sequence continues at coordinate 3,150 of CAXQZJ010000175.1, forward strand.
TTGAAATTAGCCTGCCTAAGACCGCGCTACCATGATGCCGTGCAGCTTGCAGCCCTGGTCGTATAAACGTCCGCCGTTCTACCCGACCGGCCATGAGCCAGGGATTATCAGCATCATAGTCAGTATCAATTACCCCTAGCCGCACGCTATGCTGGCATTGCGTTATTGCGTCACCTGCAACAGGTCCGATCTGGTGAGTGCCTGCATCTTGTTGCGGCGTAAAAAGATGATTGCGATCAACCACATAATCGCCCAATAATTGCTTTAATGCTTTGCGGTTATCCAAGCCCTCAGGCACGGTAACATGAAGTAGTTCGATGCCTAGTGCCCCGAAACGGCGACGCTGCCAATCGGTCACACCCGCCGCCGTTAATAGTTGCTCTGCCTTTTGTGAGGCCAGCAGCAGCCATTCTCGTTCAGCAAACCAAATGCCCTCCCGGGTTTTTACTTCGGTAAGAAGCACACCGCCGTCGAGCGTCTTTAGCACGCGTTTTAGCGGTAGTTGCTCGGTCACTTCCCGGAGCTTGGGCAGGTCATTATCTAATTTATCAACCAGTGGAGTGGAGGCAGGCAGACGCAAAACATCTTTCACCACAGGTAATTGGGTCTGTTCCAATAACTGTGCATGCCCTGACCCGGCCACACAGCAACTTAATAGCGTCAGTAGACGAATTTTACTCATCATTTTTGCGGTACTCATTGGCACTTGTGTAACATTAAAAACGATCAGGAACAAAAAAAATTCCTTATCAATGGAATAAACCTTCTGACTGATTCGTTATAGGGTGAAGTTGGGAGAAAAATGATGAAACAACAACTTTCCAATTTGTTACCTGGCTTGAGGCGATTCGCCTTTTCTCTGACCGGCAACATGGCAGACGCAGATGACCTGGTGCAAATGACCCTGGAAAAAGCCCTGAAACAGGAAGCTATGTCTGACATAGAGTTACAGAAGTGGACCTTCCGGGTATGCCGCAATCAATGGATTGACGAATACCGCAGTCATAAAGTGCGCCAACAAGCCACTCAAAAACCGGAACTTCAGCAACCGCAAATTAACGAGGAGCAGCAACAACTTGACGCGCTGACATTACAAAAAGTCGGACGTGCAATGCAGCATCTAAACTCGGAACAACGCAGCGTCATTTCTCTGGTTGCCGTTCAGGGAATGGCCTACAAAGATGTCGCGCAAACGTTGGATGTTCCTGTCGGCACAGTAATGAGTCGATTGGCCCGCGCTCGTACGCAATTAGCCGCACTGCTGGGTTTATCATCAGAGGGGGCAACACAATGAAGATTGACGACCAAGTGCTCAGCGCATTCTTGGATGCTGAGTTAAACGAGGAACAAATGCAAATCGTCCGGGCCCGCATCGCCGACGATGAGACGCTCTGCGACCGACTTGCCGAATTGGCAGCCGTTGATCAGCATGTAAAGCAATATTCTAAGCAGATAGATGAGCAACCTGTACCTGCCTCTATCTCCGCGCTACTGGCGGAAGACGAGAGCCACAATGTTGTATCAATGACAAAAACAAAGCCCACGCCAGTAAAAACACTTAGCGCAATGGCTATCGCAGCCAGTGCAATTTTTGCCATCACGCTGACCTTTATGCAGCCCGGCGATAACAAATATGAAGTACTGGCAGCCACACCATCGGGGGTCGAGGCAAGTTATAGCGACGGCAGCATTACCCCACAGCTCAGTTTCACTAATCAACGAGGGCAGCTGTGTCGGGTGTATTTAGACCGGCAACCTCAGCAGGTCAGCCAGAATCTGGCTTGTCGTAACGATCAGGGGTGGGTTGAAAAAACGGCTCCGATTGCGGTGCAAGACAATCAACAAAGCTACCAAACCGCTTCAGCAAGCAACCCGCTGGATACGTTATTGGATGAAATGATGGTAGGTACAGCACTCAATGCCGAACAAGAGCAACACGCAATAGCGACAAACTGGCAGTCCCAGTAAGTGAGGAAACAATGAAAACATTGATTATGAGTTTAAGTCTTTTGGTTATCGTTGGCTGTGCCAGCCAAGCGGATTACCGTCCAGCCTCTGATCGTGGGTTTGGCTACAGCGATCATAAAATCAGCGATGAACATTACCGGGTCCACTACCGCCAGCGCGGTGACAACACAGCTAAGGCCTTGGACCTGGCAACGCTACGCGCGGCAGAACTCACACTATTAAACCAATATGAATGGTTTGCGGTGGTTTCTCGTGACACCATCAGTGAGCAACCCAGTAATGATGCCGATAGCTACCTGGCAATGAGCCAAACCCGGCAAACCACGACCCATTGTGGTCTGCTGACCTGCACACAGCAATCACACCCCACTCAACAAATGAGCGCAGGGATTGAATTAGGTCAGGCGCGACGAGGCGAAATAGAGGTGATTCTGGAGATCCGTATGGGTCGAGGGGTACAACCTGCCAACAATAGCTACGATGCATTGGAAGTTGAGCAGCATTTATCAGAAAAGTATCAGGACTAGAGCAATTAAAAAAGGCAGTGTTATTCACTGCCCTTTTTTGTTTTTAATCCAGTTGTGTTAGCCAAACAACCAAGTCACTAAAGTCATCCGGCGACATGCCGCGCAAAAATTGCGCCTTGTATTTACCGTTAACAATAAAGGTCGGGACTGAACGCACCGCACTGCGGTAGTCCGCCAGCAATTTTTGGTTCTGGCGGAACAGAGTTTTAGCGCCAAAGCTACGAGCAGTCTTATCGAAT
>CAXQZJ010000176.1:0-28518 GCA_964228145.1 Alteromonadaceae bacterium
ACTCGATAATAATTTTTCTGCGAAAGTACTGTATTTGAGGTAATGGGCGGCTTTGAGGTAGCGAATCCGACTAATGGCTTTGGCGGTAGTGACTCTTACCAAAAGGTTTCCAAACAGCGCAAATGCAGTTACCAAAGGTAACGAAATCGCTGCCCCGGTATCCTTTCCTGCATTGGTGTCAAAGGCCATGGTGTCGAAGTTGTACAGTCCCAATAAATAATTACAAGACCAACAAATGAGCAGGTAGAGTAAGGAGAGCTGTGCCCACCATCGCAGCTTGCCATCCAGGGGGGCTATGTAAAACTCAGAACTTTTTTTCACTGTTTTTATTTTTCAAAAGGTTAATTAAATAATCAGGCCGGTCGGTGATGATCCCATCAACCCCCATATCAATCAGTTGGCGCATTTCCCAGGGATCATTCACTGTCCAAACTTGCACTTTCAATCCCCGTTCATGGGCATCAGCAATAAATGCCGGCGTAACAATCGTTAACCCGCCAGAAGACACTGGGACTTGCAACACTTCGCCTGCCGGGGACGTTAAACTTGCCAAACCTAACTTACTGGCCAGTACAAACCAAGTGGTCTCTTGTTTGGCCATGGATGTCGCAACCTGAGGACATTGCTGTCTGAAATGGTCGAGCACATCTTGATGAAAGCTTCCGACCACAACGTCTTGTTGCTTATTATAGTCCCTAATCATCAAACATAAGGCATCAGCGAGGGCGTTATTGTTGGCTTTTAGCTCGATGGTAAATAACTGGTGGCTGAATTGTTGAAAAACTTCACTGAGTAAGGGAATCCGAATCTTTTTGTTTCGAAAAGGAAAATCGCCCGGCGCATCCTCCAACCAACGATACCCGGCGTCGAGCTCGACCAATTGTTGATATGCCATCTCAGCCACTTTGCCTGTTCCGTTTGTGGTGCGATCCACTGTGTCGTCATGGATTACTACAATTTTGTTATCGGCGCTCAAATGCACATCCAGCTCCAACATGGATACGCCAAGCGTGTCAGCTTGCTCGAACGCATGCAGGGTATTACTTGGCCAAAGTAAGTAGCCGCCCTGATGGGCAATACTCATAAATTCAGCGTGTTGCTTAAACAATGGATGCAGTGCTACGGGCTGTGCGATGAGCTTGGCCGTCAACCAACCAGCGCCGATACACATAACAAAAATGAATACGATTTTTTTCCACATACCTGTGTTAGTCATCCATATAAAATAAAAAGGTTTGCCTGTTTATTCCGATTAATGATGTTGCCTGTGGTGATCAACCCACATCGCGGTGGCACCACAAATTGCAACCGGCATAACCAGAAAATTTATCACTGGAATCATAGCAAACAGGGTTGCAGCTGCACCAAAACTAAATGACAACATGCGCTTTTCCCCAAGTGAACCGCGCATTTTTCCAAACGGGACTTTGTGGTTATCGAAGGGATAATCACAGTACTGAATAGCCATCATCCAGGCAGTAAAAGCAAACCACAGAATCTGACCGAGTACTGGCAAGAACAATAATCCCAACAAGAAAACTAAGGCCCTTGGCAGATAATATATTAATTTGGTTGCTTCTCTGCCTAGGGTTCTGGGAATGTCTTTAACGATAGCAAGCAGGCCATCGTCACCTAGGCTTTGACCCGTTAAATGGCGTTCTACTTTTTCCGATAATAAGCCATTGAAGGGTGCAGCCAACCAATTAGTCAGGGTGTTAAATAACAAGGAAAATACGATCAATGCGCTGATCACGGCCAATGGCCATAACAACCAATTTAACCAACTTAGCCACTCAGGCAGCCAATTCTGGAGTCGCGTGAGCTGTTCATTTAAGTGGGAGAATAACCAATAGAAAGCACTGGCAAATAACAGTAAATTCACTGTCAGTGGGATGAAAACGAAGCGTTTCAAACCTTTGGTTTTAATTAAATCAAAGCCACGCATAAAATAATGCACACCGCTTTGAGATACATCGGTAGCAGATGACATATCAAGAATCCGAAGTCATTTTGTCAAAGTGTAACAATCCTGAGTGTCTGTTCAATCACTGAAATGTTACAAATAGCGACTTAGCGACTATTGGTGTAAAGTGCCATTCAAAATGGCAATTAACTGAGCCTGATAATTACAACAAGATGCGCTTAAAGAAAATACGTCTGGCTGGTTTTAAGTCTTTCGTTGATCCAACTAACATACCGTTTCCTGACGCGATGACTGCTATCGTCGGGCCGAATGGCTGTGGCAAATCCAATGTGATTGATGCTGTGCGCTGGGTGTTGGGTGAGAGCTCTGCGAAAAACCTGCGCGGTGACGCGATGACTGATGTGATTTTTAACGGTTCTTCTGCTCGCAAGCCAGTTGGTCAGTGTTCAGTGGAGCTGGTCTTTGAGGATGTACAGCAGCGCCTGAGTGGCGAGTACGCCAAGTACAATGAGTTGTCCATCAAGCGCGTGGTAACCCGCGACGCAACCTCTAGCTATTTTCTCAATGGTGCAAAATGCAGAAGAAGAGATGTCACTGATCTTTTCCTTGGTACCGGCTTAGGCCCGCGCAGTTACGCCATCATTGAACAGGGCATGATCAGTCGGTTGATTGAATCGAAACCTCAGGAACTGAGGGTTTTTATTGAAGAAGCTGCTGGTATTTCCAAGTACAAAGAGCGCCGCCGCGAGACCGAGACCCGTATTCGTCACACCCATGAAAACCTCGAGCGGCTGGAAGACCTTGCCAGTGAACTGACTCAACAGTTAGAAAAACTGCAGCGCCAAGCCACTGCCGCTGAAAAATATCGCCAATTAAAAGCTCAGGAGCGCCAGTTAAAGGCTGAGTTAGCGGCTATCCGTTGGCAACAATTTACTGCACAACATGAGCGGATTGTGGAGCAAGTCGAAGAATTAGAGCAGCAAAAGCAGCGTACCCTGACGCAGCAACAAAAAGCAGAGGCGAGTTGGATAGATATTCAGGTTGAAACTGAACAGCTAAAGAGACAATTGGATGAATTGCAACAGCGACAATTCATTTGTCGTAACGAGATCACCCGTTTAGAACAGGATAAGCTTCATCAAAAGCAACGCCTTAGGCAACTAGATGAAGATCAATCTGAAACGAATGCGCAGCTTGAATCTCAGCGCCTAAGTAGCAACGAGCGAGAGCAGAACCTGACCGAGCTGGAACAAAGATTAACCAGCTTAGAACCTGAAATTAGTCTTGCAGAGCAACAATATGAAGAGGCTACTGAACAGGTAGCCGAAAGTGAAGAACAGCAACAAGAGCTTCAGCAGCGTTGGCAGACGTTAAGTTCGCAAGCACAAGAATATCGCAATCAACTCAGCAGTGCCCAAAGTCACAGAGAGCGTAGTGAAGCGTTATTGTTGCGCAACCAACAAGAACTTAAGCGATTATTGCAACAACGCCAGACATTGACCGACGAGTTACCACCTGAAGCGCCAAACACTGATCAACATCAGCAACAACAGGCGGCTATCGATACAATTGAAGAGCAGCTGGAACAGTGCCTTGAATTACAACAGCAGGCCGCACAGCAGCTACAGGCCGCTGAACAACGGCACTTGCAATTGTACGGGCAAATTGAGGCATTGGAAGCAGAGAAAAGCACCCTCAACAGTTTGTTGCGCGATGTCGGCGAATCAGACGATATTAGTGTGTGGTTGGAAAATCATCATATCGACTTTCAGCCGTTATGGCAGTACCTAAACATCGATAAGCAATGGCAGATTGCTGCGGAACATGTGTTGGGTAACTGGCTAAATTCACCGGTAGTGTCTAATTATCAGAGCGTGACACTTGGAACCGGGCAGGGCGTACTGTTTCTCGATCGGATGACCGCAGACAAACAGCCGGGCACACTGGCTGAGGTGTGTCTGTGTGAGAGAGTACCAGGCTGGCTTAATAGCATCTCACTGGCTGATTGCCCACAAAGTCCGCGCAATAGTGACGCGAACAGTTGGATTCTGACCAATGGTGACTGGTTTGGTCCGGATTGGCAAAAGCGGGCAGGTCAGGTTGGCACTCTAGGGCGTGCAGAACGATTTAAAGCCGTGTGTGAATTGATTCCTGAGCTGAGAACTCAGCGAGAGGATGTTGAACAGCAACGCACGGCTCTTGCGTCTGAGTTGCAACAATTGGAGCAACAAGCCACTCAGTTAATTAGTCAAAAAAACCAGTCACAACGCGAATTAGATAAACTAAACCACCAACAGGCTCTGGCACAGCAACAACGTCAGTTGATTGCTCAGCGTGATAAGGCGTTGACCCAGTCTATTGAGCAACTGAGCGATGAACAACAAAAGCTGGAGCGAGAGTGCGCAGTTAACGAAGCGCGGCTTGAAAGCTTGGCAGAGCGCGGTGATGATACTTTGCTCAGCGTAGATCAAGCATATCAAAAATTGGAGTCAGGCAAGCATCATCTGAGCCAGTGTCAGAGCAAAGTGCAACAAGCCCAGCAGCGGCTTCATCAGTTGGCATTGGCCAAGCAGCAATTGGTGGCCGACCAGAACGCATGGCAGCGAGAACGGCAGCAAGCCGAACAAGTCATGGAACAATTGTCCCAGCGCCTGAACAAGCTTCAGCGTGAAAGGCAGCAATTAGTCACACCTGGTGACAATAATGAAAAAAGGCTCGCGACGCTGATTGCTCAGCAGAGCGAGATAGCGCAGCAACAGGCGCGCTTACAAGGCGAGCTAGCCCAAAAACAGCAGGTATTTGAACAAGCCAAAGCCGCTCACCAAGATTGGCAGCAAAACATCAATCAGCTCCAGCAGCAACAAGATAGTCTGCGCCTGGAAAGTGAAGGCCATAAGGTCAGAGCGGATGCTGAATTGGATAAGCTGAACGAGATGAAACAGAACCTTCATTATGTGTTACAACATATGCAAGAAGGTGCAGGGGAAAAAGCCTGGCAACAATCTCTTTCTTCGGTATCCATGAGTCTGCAGCGGCTGGGCGCGGTAAATCTGGCTGCGGTTGAGGAGTATCAGGTGCAATTGGCGCGCAAAGCGAATCTTGATGAACAGCTAGCGGATTTAAACCAGGCGCTGGAAACTCTGGAAGGCGCGATACGTAAAATTGATAAAGAAACACGTTCACGCTTTAAAGCCACCTTTGACAGTGTTAATCAGGACTTACAACAGCTGTTCCCGAAGGTGTTTGGTGGTGGCTCTGCTTATCTGGCTCTTACCGATGATGACCTGCTTGAAACTGGGGTGACGATCATGGCGCAACCTCCGGGCAAGAAAAATAGCACAATTCATCTGCTTTCCGGTGGAGAAAAAGCCCTGACCGCTTTATCATTGGTGTTTGCTATTTTTCGTTTAAATCCGGCACCATTTTGTTTGCTTGATGAGGTTGACGCGCCGCTTGACGACGCAAACGTCATGCGCTTTTGTAATCTGGTTTCGGAAATGGCTGAAAACGTACAGTTTATTTATATCACTCACAACAAGATAGCGATGGAGATGGCCGCGCATTTAACTGGCGTAACCATGGCGGAACCGGGTGTTTCGCGCATGGTTTCGGTTGATGTAGAGCAAGCCGTCGCTCTCGCGGAAGCATAATAATAGTTATGGAAGAATTACGTCTGCCCCTGTTGATATTAGGCATTTTTGCCATAGTTGCTGTGACCGCACATGGTCTTTGGACCATCAGGAAAAACGCTATTCGCAAAGCGACTCGTGCGGCTGCGTTAAACGCAGTACGTGAGTCTAATGAACGCAGCGCCAAGCAGCATCAACAGGACGAAGAAGGATTCGATGACCTAGGCTTGGGTCCTGTGCGTGTTGTTACCAGTAAAACAGAGCCACAGTTATCTGAGGAACCGCAGGTATCCATCGAATCAGACAGTGTACAACCGAGTCCGGTCAGTCTCGCAGAAAGTGCTGAAACACGCGACACTAAGCCAAACGATGAGCCTCAAATGAGCTCAGCGCCGGATTGGATGGGCGATGATATTCCAGAGCCTCCGAGTTCGTTGCTGCGCAGCAGTGAGCCACAGATGACGGTAGAGGAGCCCGCAGTTGCTACTGAAACCGAAGCACAAAGTGAAGCCAAGCCTACGCTGGCAGACAAAGCACGAAAACTAGTATCACGGGAAAAACCGGCTAAAAGCAAAGCCAGAAAAGAGCCCAAGGTAGCTGAAGATCAGTTAAAGATAGATTTTGATGATGAACAGCCGGCCGCACCCGCGTCGACCCAGAGTGCCCCGACACAGACAGAGCCGGCAGAACAGCCTGAGCAACAAGTTTTAGTGTTAAATGTCAAAATGCCGGAAGAGAAGACCATGACAGGGGCGGCACTGTTACCGGTATTACTGACACTGGGTTTTAAGTTTGGCGCGCAGGATATTTTTCACCGCCATGTCAACAGCAATGGCAAAGGTCCCGTTCTGTTCAGCTTGGCAAACATGTTTAAGCCGGGTGTCTTCGATGTTGATAATATGGAAAATTTTACCACCCGTGGTGTGTCCTTATTTATGATTCTGCCTATTGAAGGCGACCCTCATCAGGTATTTAACATGATGCACAATGCTGCACGTAAAATTGCAGATGAATTTGGTGCACAAATTCTTGATGGCAGACGCTCGGTGTTGACGAAACAAGGTCTGCAACAATACACCGAAAAAATTCGCGAATCTGAACGACGCAGAATGTTAAAACGCTAATTATCAGACAGCCTGCTAACGCAGGCTTTTTTTTCAGGTAGACACTGATGAATTCCACTCCCGAACAACAGATAGCGCAATTACGCGAACAAATTAACCAACATAACTATCGCTACTACGTTGATGACGCCCCGACGATTCCCGATGCGGAATACGATCGGCTGATGCAGAAACTGATTCTTCTTGAGCAGTCGCACCCTGAATTTCAAAGTGATGACTCGCCGACTCAGAAAGTCGGTGGTCAGGCCTTATCAGTATTTGAGCAGGTTGCCCACGAAGTCCCCATGCTTTCTTTAGATAATGCTTTCGAGGAAGAAGACTTTCGCCAATTCATAAAGCGAATCAAAGACCGGTTAAATCATGCAGACACGCTGAGTTTCAATTGCGAGCCGAAGCTAGACGGATTAGCCGTCAGTATTTTGTACGAAAAGGGTAAGCTTGTTCGCGCAGCGACGCGCGGGGACGGGCAGGTAGGAGAAAACATTACTGCCAATGTTAAGACGATTCGTAACGTGCCACTGTTATTGCGAGGAGAGGATATACCGGCGCGGTTGGAAGTCAGAGGTGAAGTTTTCATGCCCGTTGAAGGGTTTGAACGCCTCAATCGTCAACAACGTGAGCAGGATAAGAAACCCTTCGCGAATCCTCGTAATGCTGCAGCTGGCAGCTTGCGCCAGCTAGACTCAGGCATTACGGCTCGTCGTCCATTGATGTTCTATGCCTACTCGCTTGGAGTGGTTGAGGGTAACCCACAACCATTGGCAACCAGTCACTCAGGGCGTTTGCAGCAATTGCGCGAGTGGGGGCTGCCTGTCTGTGCAGAGGTGCGCCGGGTTGATAATCCGGATGAAGCCTTGAGCTATTATCAGGATATCGCTTCTCGGCGCAATCAATTAGGGTATGAAATCGATGGTGTGGTGGCCAAGGTCGATGATATATCCCTACAACAACGCTTAGGCTTTGTAGCCCGAGCACCTCGCTGGGCGATTGCGTTCAAATTTCCTGCGCAGGAAGAGATAACTCAGCTACTTGATGTGGAGTTTCAAGTTGGCAGAACCGGTGCTATTACCCCCGTTGCACGGCTTGAGCCCGTGTATGTTGGCGGCGTAACTGTTTCCAATGCGACCTTACATAACCAAGATGAAATTACCCGTTTGGGGATTCAGATTAACGATACTGTCATTATTCGCCGTGCGGGTGATGTGATCCCACAGGTCGTTGCTGTGGTAGAAGAAAAACGCCCTGCCGACGCCAGAGAAATTGTTTTCCCTGGCAAATGCCCGGTTTGTCAGTCAGCGGTTGAGAAGTTGGAATCTGAGGCGGTAGCACGATGCACGGGTGGCTTATTCTGCGCCGCTCAGCGAAAAGAAGCCATGAAGCATTTTGCCTCGCGTAAAGCCATGGACATCGACGGACTCGGCGACAAAGTGATTGAGCAGTTGGTCGACGCGGAGTTGGTCAAAACGCCGGCTGACTTCTACCACCTTACCCAGCAACAGCTGGCATCGCTTGAACGCATGGGGGAAAAGAGCGCGCTCAATGTGGTCGCTGCAATCAGAAAGTCTAAAACAACCAGCTTACCCCGTTTTCTGTTTGCCTTGGGAATACGCGAAGTCGGTGAGGTGACTGCACAAAACCTTGCAAAACACTTTTTGACCCTGGATGCCATCCAACATGCCACAGCCGAGCAACTGGTTGAGGTTGATGACGTCGGTGATGTGGTTGCGCGACATCTCACAGCTTTTTTTGCCGAGCCTCACAATACTGATGTGATTTCGGCGTTAATTGCTGCGGGTGTGAATTGGCCTGATGTCGAGCAGCTAAATGTTGATGAGCTGCCTCTCAATGGTCAAACCTGGGTGATTACCGGCACCTTGGAGACAATGGGACGTAGTGAGGCTAAAGAGCGCTTAATGCAGTTGGGGGCTAAGGTAGCAGGCAGCGTTTCAGCAAAAACCCATACGTTAGTGGCGGGCGCCGCTGCTGGATCAAAGCTCACGAAAGCGCAGGACTTAGGCATCAATATTCTTGATGAAGAAGGCTTACAAGCTTTGCTGGCTAAGCATAATGGTTAGTTGTGACAAATAGACTAGTATTACCGCTGCATTGTTATGATGACGCAGGCCGATTGTTACCTCCCAGGCTTCTCTGGTTGGGGTTGATCTGGTTGGCACGGGGTTGGTGGGTATGGATTGCCAGCCTGACGGTATTTGAGGATCGTAGCTTGCTGGTCAGTACCTTGTACCCTCATCCGCAAGATTTCCTGACAGCGTTAGCCTTCGGCACAGTGCCTCTCATATTGTTGGGCTTGGTGGCATGGCGGCACAAAGTTTATGACCAGCGTTGGGCAATATCTTTGATCGGTAACGGCTTTAAGCTGTTACTGATGATCGACCTATTGATCCACATTTACATTCTGGGCCGGTCGCCAGCGCTTTCACAGCAAACCATTGCGATCTTTGCAGTCATCGACTTCTTTTTACTGCTGTGGGCGTTGAGAAGCAAACGTTTGCGTTTTACTCTGTCTGATTGGCAGCGTCCCGATCCGCAATAAAAAAAGAGCCATCGGCTCTTTTTTTATTTAATCCATAGCTTATGGCTGGATAATCTCTATGCTGACGTGACTAGGGTAGCGCTTGTCGTGCCAAATACGGTGCTCAGCGCTGACAAAGTCTGATGCTTTAGCCTCAAAAATATTATCAACATAGGTTTGTGGATTTCTGTCGATAAAAGGAAACATTGAGCTTTGCACCATAATTTGTAGTTTATGGCCGCGTTTGAATGTGTGAAATACGTCATAGAGTTCGAAGTTAACCGGAGTTACCTCGTTGGGAGTGAAGGGAATGGGATTGCTCATCGACTCTCGGAATCGGCCGCGGATAGCCCCCCACCTAACCAATTCATGACGATTTCCCAAGGCCCGGTCAAGTTGATCTGTGTTCTCATCTTTGGGAGGAAAAACATCAACCAATTTGACGATGATATCTGCCGCTGATTGTGTTGTGCTGAAATGCAGTTTTAACTTCAGTTCACCGGCGAGCGTCAGATCTTGCTCTAATGGCGCTGTTTCGAAAATCAAGACATCGGGACGACGGGCCGCAAAACGTTGGTCTTCAGCCATGTACTCCCGATCCCAACCGCGGCCAATCTTGGCAGAGTGGGGAACGGGCTTATCTGGGTTGCTGATATAGGCTGAGTAAGCGCCATTAGCAGCATTTGGTTTGTCCGACAGGGTTTCTGCAGGTCCAAAAAATAACTTCGTTTGCTGAGTCTGCTTAGGCGGCCATTGGTCAAACTTTTGCCAGCGGTTGGCGCCTGTGTCGAACATGGTCGCAGTGGCTAAGCTTGCGGGTTGTTCCGATTTAAGGTGTGACTTGAAAAACGGTAGGTGAATGTGCTCCTGAAACCATTCACTGGTGTTGAATCCGTTATCGGCTTCACCCATTTTAGAGCCGTCAGCGCGGTTCCACTGACCATGGAACCAAGGCCCCATGACTAATTTAATATGTTCGTTTGCGCCGTTATCCGACATAGTGGAGTATGTTTTTAACGGGCCATACAGGTCTTCAGTATCATACCAGCCACCAACCACCAAGGTTGCTGGTTTAGTGTCGGTCAGATGCTGTAACACGTCCTTTTGCTGCCAATATTCGTCATAGTTAGGGTGGGCAGCGAGTTCATTCCAAAACGGACGCTCATTGTTAAAATAATCTTTATTGACGTTGCTTAGTGGACCTAAATCGAGAAAGAACTGATAACCGTCATGAGTGGCCATATCCTGTCCCTTTGGCCAATAGCTGTGTTTTTCATCGGGGAAGTTGTCAAAAGTGTCGAAGAAGACAAACGCCATGGGTAAAACAAATGCGCCATTTCGATGGAAGTCGTCGAAGAACCAGTCTGCGATAGGTGCTTGAGGTGATATGGCTTTTAACGCTTTATGGGCGTTAATTGAGGCTACGGAGGTGTAATAACCAGGATAGGAAACGCCCCACATGCCAACCTTACCATTATTGTTCGGCAGGTTTTTTGTTAACCATTCAATAGTGTCCCAAGTATCCGTTGCGTCATCAATCGCGTTTTTGCCGCGTTTATAGGCATCTTGTGGGCGCATATTAACGAACTCGCCCTCAGAGCGGAAACGGCCTCTGACATCCTGGCGAACAAAAATAAAGCCCTCTTTTTCAAAGCTGGCGGCCGGACCTAGTCGGCCAGGATACTTATTAACGCCGTAAGGACGAACGGAGTAGGGCGTACGCTGGAGCAAAATGGGGTATTGCTTGGTGTCATCGTTTGGCACGTAGACGGCAGTAAAAAGCGTTTTACCATCGCGCATCGGAATTTCGTATTCGTATTTGGTGTAATGACTGCGGATGTATTCAGCACGCGGGTCGGCATCTGCCGCGAGGCCATGAGAGTTAACACTGCTGATCAACAGCAATATCAGAATGGAATAGAAGCGTTTCATTGATCGTTCCCCAAGTAAAAGTTGCGGTTAATAAACCACCGCACTGGTCCTTTCACAAGTAACGTGGGGTTGATGGGGGGAAAAATGCGGTGACGGGCTAGACCGTCACCTCAGGCTTATTGCGTGTTATTTTGCAATGCTTGTTCGAAATAGCGCTGCACGCTGATGTTGCTATCAGTGACCAGTCGCTGGTAGCAGATTCCGGCAAAGGCGTAGCTGTGCCCAGCGTATTCCAACACCACGTAAGGTGCATCAGGATTAACGCTGTCATAACGCCAAACGCCCCCGACATGTTGGCGGAATATTTCGCCGACGTAGGCTCCATATATATTGCAAATGGTGAAAACGGCCTGATCTTCTAATGCTTGGTCCTTGTAGCGTTCCAGCCACGCCAGAATCACGGTGTCAACAGCTTGTATGCTAGCTACACTGCCATCGAGTTCGATATTAAACTCCTGGCGCGTTGTTTCAACCGCATTTTGCGCACTGTCGCTCATTAATTGTTGTAGTTCGTCCTGTGTCATGTCCATTTTAATTGCTCGTGGTAAGCGTGTGATTTTAGTGTAATTTTGTTGGCCAGGTTTTACAAATCGGGACACAGTAATCATCGCTGATTTAATTAATCCAAGCTGAGCGAATTTGGTCATGTCAGCCTGAATGGACGGCTGAAAAAATTGATTGTGCAAATCAGTGACAAAATTCTGGCATTGCGTCACTGGGTTGTCATATTCTGGCGTTAACCTTTAAAGGTTAAAAAATAACAACACACAGATTTAAAAAAATTCTAACTTTAAACGGAGAACGACATGCGTTTACGCTATCCCGCGTTGTTGCTGGCCATGGCCTCATCGACTGTAGCGGCTAACGAGTTAATCATCACCGGTGCATTTGACGGCCCTTTAAGTGGTGGTGTACCTAAATTTGTTGAGCTGAAAGTACTATCTGACATCCCTGATTTAAGTGTTTGCGGTATCGGCAGTGCAAATAACGGTGGTGGTACCGATGGCCAAGAATTTACCTTTCCTGCTGTAACTGCAAGTGCAGGTGAATTTATCTATGTTGCTAGCGAAGTTGATGGCTTCAGTGCGTTTATGGGCTTTGCCCCCGACTACAACACCGGTGCGGTAAACGTTAACGGCGACGATGCTATTGAGCTTTTTTGCAACGGGACTGTGATAGACGTTTTAGGTGATATTAATGTTGATGGTAGCGGCCAGCCCTGGGAATACTTGGATGGCTGGGCCTATCGTCACAATGATGCATTACCCACCGGTTCGACCTTTGATTTGAGTCAATGGTTCTTCAGTGGCGCCAATGCAATGGATGGCGAAGTAAGCAATGACTCCGCCAGTGCACCATTTCCGCTGGCAACGTTTGTCACTGAAGGTGTGCCCAATCCAGACCCTGATCCGGACCCGGATCCGGATCCAGACCCAGAGCCTGATCCTGACCCAGAGCCGCAGCCAGACATGGCAGTCTTTATCAGTGAATATGTAGAAGGCAGCGGTAGTAATAAAGCGATTGAAATATTTAACGGTACGGATCAGACACTGGTACTTAACGATACTATCGCCTTGGTACGCTACAGTAACGGTGGTGTCAATGGTAGCCGAATCAGCCTAAACGGTAGTATTGCGCCTGGGGATGTTTTCGTTATTGCTAACACGTCGGCCGATGACAACCTGAAAGCACTTGCCGATCAGCTCAGTGGTTCTGTCAGTCACAATGGCGACGATGCGTACACCTTGGTGCTGTTAAACAGTGACGGTATGGAACAAGCTGTGCTGGATTCGTTCGGTAAAGTAGGGGAAGACCCAGGTAGTGCCTGGAGTAGCAATGGTGTAGCAACAGCAAATCAAACCTTGGTCCGTAAAGACTCCGTAACTCAGGGTGATACAAATCCAACAGATACATTTTTACCCGATGCTGAGTGGCTGAGTTATCCAAGTAATACGTTTGACTATCTGGGCTTCCACGGTGAAGGCGATACTCCTTCAGAGCCAGAGGTAGAACTAGGTCAGTGTGGTGAGGCTTATACCTTAGTTAATCAAATTCAGGGTAACCAAGCTCGTTCGCCTTTGGAGGGCCAAACTGTCATTACTGAAGGTACAGTGACGGCGAGTTTTGCGGGATTGCGCGGTTATTTCATTCAATCTAAATCTGCAGATATAGATGGTGACAACCTCACCTCCGAAGGTTTGTTTATATACACCAACAGCGCTGATAATCTGCCGAATCCTGGCGAGTCGATTCGTGTAGTGGGTGAGGTTTCTGAGTTTTATGGTAAAACTCAAGTTAGCTCAGAAGCGATGACAGTATGTGGAACTGCGCAAGTCCAAACTGTGTCGTTTAACTTGCCATTCAGCAGTGAAGCGCAAGCCGAGTCATATGAAGGGATGCTGGTAGAGGCATCAACTGCACTGGTGGTCAGTGATAACTTCGAACTCGGCCGCTATGGCGAAGTCACCCTGTCATCACAAAGATTATATAACCCAACTAATCTGTATCGCCCATTAAGCGATGAGGCGCTCGCACTCGAGATACAAAACGGCTTAAACCGGGTTAAGTTAGATGATGTTATGAGTGGTAGTTACCCTGAGCAGATCATTTATCCGACTGGGGGATTATCTGCGGTAAATACGTTGCGCCTGGGTGATCAGGTCAGTGGTTTAGTGGGCATTATGGATTATGGCTTTAATGCTTACCGGATTTACCCTACCTCAGCACCCACTTTCATTGCAGCTAATCCGCGCGCTGATGAGCCACAATTGGTCCAGGGGAATGTCACCATTGCCTCGGCCAATGTGTTAAATCTGTTCAACGGTGATGGAAACGGCAATGGTTTTCCGACCTCGCGTGGGGCAGACAATGAAGCAGAACTTGCACGTCAGTTTGATAAAACGGTTGCTGCTTTAGCAGCGATGAATGCTGACGTTATCGGCCTGATGGAAATTGAAAATGACGGTACCGGTGAAACCAGTACCTTAGCGCAACTTGTCGATGCCTTAAACGCTCAGGCAGATGTAGCCGATTATGCGTTCGTCGATGCAGGCGTGCTAGGCTCAGACGCGATTGCTGTAGCACTGGTTTATCGCTCGACGAAAGTCACCCCTGTAGGCGGTCCGGTGATCAACAATGATGCCATTTTCAATCGTCCGCCGTTAGCCCAGGTTTTCGAGTTGAACGATAATAAGGCGAAATTCGCGGTTGTGGTTAATCACTTCAAATCCAAAGGCTGCGGTGGTGCATCCGGGCTGGACGCTGATCAAAACGATGGTCAGGCGTGTTACAACGCAAAGCGTGTTGCCCAGGCGCAAGCGCTGGCGAGCTGGTTTGATAGCCGTCTACCTGAGGTCGAAAACAAACTGATCATTGGTGATTTAAATGCTTACGCCCAAGAAGATCCAATTCAGTCTCTCAAAGATGCCGGTTATATCGATGTTATTGCTGAAAAAACCGACGGTCTTGGTTACTCCTACTTGTTTGGCGGCCAAGTCGGTTATTTGGATCATGCTTTAGCAAATCAGGCGATGTACGAGCAATTGGTTGATGCCACAGAGTGGCACGTCAATGCTGATGAGCCTGTGGTGCTGGATTATAATCTGGAGCGCAAAACATCTGAACAACAGGTAACTCTGTATGCGCCTGATATGTTCCGTTTTTCAGATCATGACCCTGTTGTTGTAAGTTTTGATTTGGCATCGCCGTTTGCACTCGGTGATCTGAATGAAGATGGTGTGGTCAATACGCTTGATTTCAGAATCTTCGTTAAATCAGTCCGTATTCGCGGAGCTCTGGGAATGGAGTATGATCTTGATGGAAACGGTCGTGTCGATGCGCGAGACATTCGCTACTTCCGATCTCTGTGCACAAATCGGGGTTGTCGATAATTAATCCGTTATTAAAAAAGGACTCGATAGAGTCCTTTTTTATTCTGAGGATTGCTGTTTTTCCTCGTACATATTGCCATCAGCTTGTTCCAGCCACCGTTCAATTGACTCAATATCCTCACTGAGTTCACACATTCCAACGCTGCAACTGATCGGGATATGTTGGCCATCCTGGCTTTTACAGCTCACAGCATCGAGATTCAGACGAGAGACCAGCACTTGCGCTTCTTGTTCAGAGGTTTCAGGCAATAACAGCAAAAATTCGTCGCCCCCGTACCGGCCTAATTTGTCAGAATCTCTGATTCGTTCACATAAATGCTGGGCAAAACACTTCAACGCTTCATCGCCGGCAATATGGCCAAATTTGTCATTAATGCTTTTGAAATCATTCAGATCAATAAATACTAGGGTTGCCTTTAGTTCGTGTCTCAGGGCGCGTTTGTATTCTTGCTGAACGCAGCGGAAAATCTCATAGCGATTATTGACGCCGGTTAAACTGTCTTGTTTCGCTAGTTTTTTGAGACGTGCATTCTGGTTTTTGAGCAATTGATGGGTTTTTATCTCTTCGGTTCGATCCTGAGCAACATAGACCTGACTCCTGACGATGCCGTCTTCATCAAAGATGTCGAAGCGGTCAAATTCAATGGACTTAATCGTACCACCAATATTTAGTTCGAAGTCAGCTTGTAGCCGCCCGTAAGGCGAACTGTTAAGTAATTGTTCAATTTTTGGCTTGTCTGACGGTGCAATTGCATCGATAAACCGCAGTGGATTTTGCGTTAGTTGTAGTGGTGACAACTGCCATATATTGGCGAAGCCGCGATTAACAAACAAGATTTGCTTACCTTTGTTAGTGGTAATCCACACCGCCATTTTATCCGACAGTAACTCAACGATTTTTTTAAACTTCTGTTCAGACTGAAGCAGGGAAAAGTCTGCCACTTTTTTGTCTTGAATGTTTTCAACCACTGAGATGAAAAACAGGGGTTCTCCGGCAACATCTCTGACCAGAGAAACAGTGAGCTTTCCCCATAAAAAGTGACCGGCTTTGTGCTGATAGATCTTTTCCATCGAGTACTTGTTGGCCTTGCCATCAAGCAACCGCTGGACGTTTTCAAGGTCGCCGCGGAGATAGTCAGGATGAGTTATGTCTTGAAACGTACATTCGAGAAACTCTTTCCTTGAGTAACCTAAAAAGTCACATAGTGCTTTGTTAACTTTAATAAATCTGCCTTCGAGCGAAACCTGAGTCATTCCAACAGCAGCGTGCTCAAACAGCATAGAATATAAAGTTTCGTCAGGTGATTTAATTTCCATTTAGTCAAACGTTACAAATTGTGTGTTAATAGGTATAGACAATTTTTTGTTGTTTGTTGCGATTTTCCCGATAAAAAAGCGCTTATTTGCCAGCGCTGGGGCATGGTACGTCTTGTGCTAAGGGTTTTTCGCCGCAGCAACGAGGGCTCTTACGTCCGCCAATAGGGCTTTCGCATCATAAACGATGCCGTCTTTAATTGTGTAGTCTACGCCGCCGATACGAGTAGGTAAGCCATCCTCACCGAGGGCGAAATGGCCAGTGCCGTATAAAACTTTAAAATTTGCCAAGGGGTTTTCTTTGCTGATCACCAAATCAGCAAGTTTCCCTTCTGTGACTGATCCAATATCTTTGTCCATGCCTAACGCCTGGGCGCCATTGAGGGTGGCCGATTGAATGACCTCGAGAGGGTGAAAGCCTGCCTCCTGAAGCAGTTCAAGTTCACGTATATAACCAAAACCGTATATTTTGTAGATATAACCGGAGTCAGAACCGGTGGTCACGCGTCCTCCGTGATTCTTATAATCATTGATAAATTGCATCCAGCGCTGAAAATTGTGTTTCCAGTCAATTTCTTTTTGGGTTGTCCAATCGAACCAATAACTGCCATGAGCATGTTTGCTCGGTTGAAAAAATGCCCAAAGCGTTGGCAGAGTGTATTCCTCATGCCAAACGGCAGTTTGTTCTCTCATTAAATCACGATTTGCTTCATAAATAGTAAACGTGGGGTTGATGGTAAAGTCCAGTGCCAACAAGGTATCTCTGACTTGGTTCCACTTCTCTGATCCCGGGGTTGCGGTTTGTGACCACAGGCGTCCAGCCTCCTCGAATCTGTGTTGTTCATTATTGTAATTGTAATCGGCAGGGTAGTGCTGAATGCGCTTATCCTCGAACATGGCTTCAGGTAAACCGTACCAATGTTCCATTGTGGTCAGACCCATTTGGGCCGAGTCAACCACATTGGTACGCATCACATTTAGCTGTGCATGATGCATTGCGCTGCCTAGGCCACGCTGCTGAGCTTGTTTAAATGCCGCAGCCATAATCTCGGGACGGGCGCCAAAAAACTTGATGCCGGCAGCACCCTTATCGGCCGCCATATTGACCCAGTCAACCGCCTGCTGAGGTGAACTAATCGGAGCGGAGCTGCCCATGCCAAAGCCAAGGTAGGGAATAATTCGCGGTGCGGCGATGGTATTCTCCTTGCTGCGTTTTACATGATCCATCACCCAGTCTAAGCCGTTAAAGCTGCCAGGCTCACGGATCGTGGTAATGCCGTGTGCCAGCCAAAGCTTAAATACATATTCGGCCGGTATGTTATCTGCCGAGCCGCCGATATGGGCATGCATATCGATAAATCCGGGCAACACATAGTAGCCCGTCAGGTCCATGTCCCGTGTGTCGCTATCCGCCTGAGGACGACGGGCGTCAGGTATCAGGGCTCCCGGACTGCCCACGTTAACGATTCGACTGATGCGGTTTCCTTCAATGACGATATCCACAGGTCCCCGAGCGGGTGCGCCTTCGCCTGAAACCAGATTAACCCCGCGCAAAATTAGCTTTTTATAGGGACCCTCTCCGGTACTCCTGTCAGGCGCAGGTTCGCCGGGTTTGGCCATAAGGTTCAGCGATAAAAATAACACGATTGCGGTGATAAAGGACTTCATGGTTTTTCCTTATGGTTTTATGGTGGCGAATTGGCATTGATTGCTTAACACCTATTGTTGTCCGCCGATGCTCGTTTTATGCTAAGGCAAAATAATGGGAGAACTCCATGAAAATCATAAAAAAAGTGTTAATCGGTATCGCTGTTTGTTTTTTTCTAATACTGGCGGTTGGGTTCGTTTTGCCTTCCGAGTACCGTGTTGAGCGCAGTGTATTAGTCGACGCAAGCCCTCAACAGGTGTATGAGAAAGTCCATAACCTGAAAGCCTGGCCACAATGGGCGGTATGGTTTGAAAGAGACACCGGGATGCAGGTTGAGTATGGTGGTACCGACGGTGAGGTGGGTATGACGTCCCAATGGCAGAGTGAAACCCAGGGTAATGGTGAGATGGAAGTGACCCTGCTTGACCCGCCTAAACGCATGATATACCAGCTACGCTTCGTCGATTATGGTATCGAATCGACCGGAGAATTTGTGATTAGCCGGGAAGGTGATAAAACGCGGGTTACCTGGGCGGACTATGGTGACGTAGGTGCCAATCCCATTAACCACTACTTCGCAGCCTTGATGGATTCCATGGTGGGGCCTGATCTCGAAGAGGGATTGCAGGGGCTAAAAGCGCTGGTTGAACAAGATTAACGATGTTAAGCCCCGCAAGGGGCTTTTTAGCGTTCACCCGGACGCTGTGTATATTGTCGAAAATATTGGTGAAGGGAGAATGCCAGCAACACGTGGAAAACCGCCTCCTGCCAACTTGCCGGTTGCATTCCGGCCAAAGCGAAACCGCCGGCGGCAAGAATAGCAACAAAGGCCCCCACGAAATGATAGGCCGGTATCCGTTGTTGATACAAACTGATACCCTGAATGAGCAGCGCGGTGATTATCACAGCATCTTTGAGCCAGGCAATTTGTAACGCGTAGCCAAACACAGAAACCAGTAATAAAAGATACAGGGGATAGCCGTCGCGCTTTATATTACCCGCTAACAAGGTGTAAAAACCGGCAACGCCAAAGAAACCGGCAATCTCACTTACCCAAATATGATACGACGCAACGTTCACGCCGGTGTAGCGTAAAGCACCCAATACAGCAGCTAATCCGACGATAAGGACGCAAATTGCCCCCAGCTTGAGCACAGCTTTGCGAGCAATACTCAGTTCCAGCGCAATCGCCAGGCAAGTTATGGTCAGTACTAATTCGGCACCGACGGCTATCAGGTTCTCAGGCACAATGAAATTCCATTTGGCGGTATCTTTATCCGTGCAAGCAGTTAATTCTGCTCGTTAAGGTGGAAATAGTACTTAGCCTCGCGCTAGCATACAAGTAATCAAAGATGAGCGAGATCAAACATGTGGCAATCAAATGTTGCGGAATTAATTGGTAATACCCCACTGTTACGTATTCCCAGCCTGTCTGAACTAACCGGCTGCGATATTCTGGTTAAGTGCGAGTTTTTAAATCCGGGTGGATCAATCAAAGATCGCGCTGCGTTGCAAATTGTTCAGGAAGCAATGCAGCAGGGGGAGCTTGAAAAGGGCATGACCATTGTGGAGGGCACAGCAGGGAACACCGGTGTTGGTTTAGCCATGGTTGCTCGTAGTATGGGTGTTAAAGCGTTAATAGTGATGCCAAATGACCAGTCACCGGAAAAATCGAGATTGATCCAATTGTACGGTGCAGAACTGCAGCAAGTAGATCCGTGTCCGTTTGCCAACCCCGCTCATTTTTACCATCAGGCGCGGGAAATTGCTGCACAGCGAAGCGATGCCATGTGGGCCAATCAGTTTGAAAATCTCAGTAACTTTCGTGCTCATTATCAACATACAGGACCCGAAATCTGGCAACAGACCGACGGGAAGGTCGATATTGTGGTCAGTGCGGCGGGAACCGGAGGAACAATCGCAGGTGTATCGCGCTATTTAAAACAGCAAAATGGTCAGGTTCAGGTTTGGTCTGTTGACCCTGATGGCTCTGGGGTTTACCACTATTTGCAACATGGTGAGTATAAGAGTCAGGGGCGCTCGATGACAGAAGGGATAGGTATCATGCGCTTGGTGGATAATTTTCGTCAGGCCAGAATTGATACTGCCATCAATATCAGCGACGAGGATATCGTTACCATCGCTCGCCATGTAAGGGATCAGGATGGCTTGTTACTCGGCAGTAGCAGTGCGCTGAATGTAGCCGGAGCGTTTATGGCCGCGGTGCAACAGGGACCAGGCTTAAAAATTGTGACGTTTGCCTGTGATGCAGGGGAGCGTTCCGCGGCAAAATTATACAACCCGGATTTTCTTGCTGCGCGGGAACTGGGTCCCCGGTTTGCCAGCATCAATGAGCTTAAAGAGGTCTATCAAAGCGTGGCCGCCAGAGCGGCGGCAATTAATGTCAATTGGGGGCATAACTAGTATGAAACTCAATTGCGACCTGGGGGAAAGTTTTGGCGCCTGGTCTATGGGGGCGGATAACGACATTATGCCGTTGATTGACCAAGCCAACATTGCCTGCGGTATGCATGCTGGCGATCCTGTTGTAATGCAGCAAAGCGTGTCATTAGCGGTGAAGCACAAGGTACAGATTGGGGCCCATCCTTCCTATCCGGACCGGCAGGGGTTTGGCCGTCGCTCTATGGTGTTATCCAGAACAGAGTTAACCGCGGTACTTCACTACCAGTTGAGTACCTTGCAGGGAATGGCGAGATTGGCAGGTGCAGAGGTGGAGTATGTCAAACCTCACGGAGCCTTATACAACGACATGGCTGGCGATACACAATTGCGACAAACTGTGTTTGAGGCTATTGCTGCCTTTGAACCAAATTTAAAAGTGATGGTTTTGGCCGATGCCAACCGAATTGAAATAGAACAACAAGCCAATGCGCTCGGACTCGAAGTTATTTTCGAAGCATTTGCGGATCGGCGCTACAGTCAAACCGGCAGTTTGCTGCCTCGCTCTGAGCCCGGCGCGCTGCTGTCCCACAACGATGCGTTGCGTCAGGTCAGCCAATTGCTCAGTCAAGGTACAGTGGCGGATAGCCAGGGTGCTGTGTTAGCTGTAAAAGCTGATTCGTTATGTGTACATGGTGACAACCCTCAGGCATTGGCATTGGTGCGTGACATCCGCGCAATGGTACCCCGATGAAAATCGTCGCTGCAGGGGAGCAAAGTGTCATTGTTTATCCCCAGTCCGTGATAGAGCAAGGGCAAATTTCTGGTTTACTTGCTGCGTGGCGGGATAAGTTATCGACGCTCTGGCCTGAGCGACAAGTGTCGGTCATCATCGGGCCTGAGTCCTTATTGATAAACTTCGCCCACCCAGTTGAAAACATGGGGCAGGTCAGACGAAGGCTCAAATCCGAGTTACAAAAGATTTCGGCTGCCCAAACGACGCAGGGAAAAATAGTCGAAATGCCTGTGTGTTTTAGCCATGAGCATGGGCCAGATTTCAATGCTGTGGCGGCCAAATGGCGCATGTCTGCGCAGCAATTGGAGTCGTGGTTTTGTCAGCGCACTTTCAATGTCGCGGCAATTGGCTTTGCACCAGGTTTTGCTTATCTTGGTACACTGCCAGTAGAAAAGCATTTGCCGAGGCGTTCATCACCAAGAACCCGGGTTGCAGCAGGCAGTCTGGCCGTCGCCGATAAATGGGCGGCGATTTATCCGCAAACCTCTCCCGGTGGCTGGCATCTGATAGGTCGCACACCCATGAGGATATTCGCGCCAGATCAAATGCCTCCAGTACCCTACACCGTGGGTGATACGGTCAGGTTCACTGCTATCTCGGCAGAGCAATTCTCAGTGATGAATCAGCATGCCTAAATTCTTAGAATTTCACCGTATCCAAGGCTTATGTACCATACAAGATAAGCCGAGAGTGGAAGGTGCTCAGTGGGGGATAAGTGCAGGTGGTGCAGCTGATAACCGCAGTAAATTGTGGGCCAATACGCTATTGTCCCAAGACCAGCATGCCCCGGTGTTAGAGATGGCGATGTTTCGCGGTACGTTTATTTTTGCTGCGGATTCGCAAATCGCTGTGACCGGCGCGCCAGCGATGGTATTTATCGACGGTCAACGTCAGCCGATGTGGACTACGCTGGACATATCTCAAGGACAAAAACTGGAGATTGTTCAGGGCAGGCAGGGCCAATATAGTTACCTGGGGTTCAATGGCGCATTAGACGCTAAGGAACAATTTGGCGCTTTGAGTATGTCGGTACGAGAACATCTTGGCGTTAATCAGGGGCGGCCTTTTAGAAGCGGTGATTGTTTGGATGGCCAACCTGCGGCGCGAGTGTTATCGCGCGTTGTTCCCTTTAGTTTCAGGCCTAAGTTTGAGCAGGTGTTCACTGTTGGTTTAATTCCCTCATTTCAATTCCGTCAGTTAGCGAAAAAAGTTAAGCAGCAATTCTTTGGCCAATACTTTGAGGTCGGCCAGCAAAGCGATAAAATGGGCATAAGGTTACTGGGCAACATGGCGCCTACCGAGCTGATTACCCAGTCTGAAGGCATGGTTTGCGGCGCGGTTCAATTACCCCCTGATGGTCAGCCGATTGTGATGTTGTGCGGTCATCAGACGTTAGGCGGTTATCCCAAGATAGGCGTTGTTCCTCAGTCTGATATCGGCAAGCTTGCCCAAGCGGTGACTGGATGCAAAATCGCCTTTCGCCTGACTTCACGACAAAAAGCACAAAAACTCTGCTTAAACGCGCAAAAAATTGACCACATGGCAGTCTGTCGCGTGATATAAGATGTTTTTAATACGCTGATTTTTTTCATCAGTTTTTTCAATACAGTGAGATATCGATACACATGTCAGTGGTTTTTCTGAATGGCCGTTTTTTACCCCAGCATGAGGCGCAGATTTCGCCTTTGGACAGGGGTTTTCTATTTGGCGATGGCGTTTATGAAGTGATTCCCTCCTATGCTGGGCGTACCGTGGGATTAAATGGGCATCTCGCCCGTTTAGCTAATGGGCTCCAAGCACTGGGCATTCAGCCTGAATATGATGAAAAAGGTTGGAAAGCGTTAATTGATCAATTGCTGGCAAAAAATCCTCAGGGAAATTGGGGAGTATATTTGCAGGTAAGTCGCGGCACAGATAACAAACGTCATCATGGTTACCCCAAAGATCTCAAGCCAACGGTTTTTATGTTTTTGTCGCCAATCAACGGCGGGCCTACTGCAGACCCGGATAACGTGAAAGGCCTGGAGGTAATTACCTCAACGGATATGCGTTGGCATAGATGTCACATCAAGTCGACATCTTTACTAGGGAATGTGATGCACTATCAGCAGAGTTATGGCCAAGGTAAAGATGAGACGTTGTTAATTAATGATACCGGGCACGTAACGGAATTTAGCACGGCGAACGTGTTCGTGGTGAGCAATGAGCAGATCGTCACACCGCCGCTGGATAACCAGTTGTTACCGGGGATCACAAGGCAAATTCTGCTTCAGCTGTTGGCAGAGTACACTGATTACTCAGTGTGCGAGCGCCCAATCACGCTAAATGAACTGAAAATGGCGCAGGAAGTCTGGATAACCAGTTCAAGTCGTGAAGTGATGCCGGTGACCCGCGTTGATGAACAAGCCATTAGTGATGGCCAACCCGGTAAAGTTTGGCGTGCCGTTATCGATCTTTATGCAAAGTATAAGTATCAGTATTAATGCAACATAGTCGCGCTACCGTAGCCAGTATTAATCTGGCAAATTTGCAAGCCAATTTTAAGCTTGCACAGCAACTCAATAACAACCACTGTTTTGCCGCGGTTAAAGCTAATGCCTACGGCCATGGGCTGGTGGAATGTGCCCGGGCACTACAGCAGGTGGGAGCCGGCCTGGCGGTGGCGTTTATTGATGAAGCCATTGCTTTGCGACGAGCCAACGTCAGTGCGCCGTTATTGGTGCTTCAAGGCCCCCATTATGCCAGCGACGTTGAACTGGCAATACAACATGGTTTGCAATTGGTGATAGAGCATCCGCGTCAGTTGCAATGGGTTTCCGACAAAAGTCGGACAAGGGATTTGCCACTGTGGCTAAAACTCGACACGGGCATGCACCGTTTAGGGTTCAATCAAACTCAGTTTGCTGCTGCGCTTCACGCCTTGCAACAACAAAACTATCAAAACGTTACCTTGATGACGCACTTTAGTTCAGCGGATGCGGACGATATTGGAACAACCAACCAACAGCTTGAAAGTTTTGATCTGGTTGTTGGTGATAGCAAGCTTCCTCAAAGTGTGGCGAATTCTGCTGCAATTTTACGTGGCGTCAGAAGTGGGCATATTGCCCGCCCCGGTATCATGTTATACGGTATTTCGCCGTTTGCAGCTGATCAGGTAGAGATGCCAGAGTTAAAGTCGGTGATGACCTTGGAAGCTGAAGTGATATCGCTGCGTGAAATTGGCAAAGGTGAATCAGTGGGTTACGGCGCAACCTGGACAGCCACCAGGCCCTCATTGATTGCCACTGTAGCGGCCGGTTACGCTGATGGTTACCCCCGCTTAGCGGGTCAGCATGGTGCACATGTATGGGTTCGTGGTCAACGGGCCCCGATCAGCGGGACGGTATCCATGGATATGATGAGCATTGATGTGACGGATGTAGCTGGCATAGAGATTGGCGATCGGGTCGAGCTTTGGGGCAAGCATATCTCAGTGAATGACGTAGCACGGCGAGCAGGGACTATCGGCTATGAGTTGGTAGCGGCATTGCCGGCGAGAGTGCCTCGCCACTACCATCTCGTATAGTCTCGACCGATCAGTAATCTCTTTCGACTTTTTGCTGATGTGCGGGATTTGCCAGTTTCAATGTGACCGGTTGCTTCAGAATGATTCGTCCTTCTAAGGTCACGTCTGCTCCTATGGAGAGTGTGGGGGGCGTGCGCTTTTTGTTCCCCCACATAGACTTGTTCGTCTCAAAAATGATATCGCCAAATACGACACTTCGGTCGTTCAGGCTGATATCACCGTTTACCGTACTGATATCGCCTGACACCTGAGTTTCCACAAGCGTGATGTCACCGTTAACGGTTGAAATATCGCCTTCCACTTTGACCTCAGAGCGTGCGCTCACATTGCCGTTAACGGTACTTACATCACGGCTATTGGCATGAGATTTTAGCAATACGTCACCATTTACCACATCGATATCCCGACTTGAGGCATGCTGCTCTAACGTGATGTTACCGTTAACACTGTCGATGTCTTTAACCACACGGTGCTCAGCGATTTCAATATCACCATTCACTTTACTGACATCCCGGTTGTCGTAGCTGAATCCTGATTCAAGGTCGACATCACCTTGGCCATCAATGTGGATAATACAACCGGTATTTAACGTGACCAGTAAAGCAAGCGCAGAGAGTTTGAGAGGTGTGTTCATAAAACTGAGTCCTTGTGTTTTTAATGAGCGAATCAGTTGTTCGCGATTAGGGTTATAATGCTAACCACAGCAATAACCAGGCCACCATGTAAGCACTTGAAATGATTAGATAAAATTCTGTGCTTGAATACAATTAGCTCAGTGGCTTAGTGAGAAAGACGAAAAAGTAGTGTAATTACACGACTGGTCGCAGCACCGCCAATGGGCGATAATGGTCAGATAACAAATAGGAGAGAAATGTGTCCCGAGACGTTTTAGAACGAGCCAATGGCGAGTGCGAATTATGTGCCCAAAAAGACGATTTGGAAATCGTTAAAATTGAAGGAGCCCCTGTCGGCTTTCAAGATGAGGTTTTATTGTGTAAAACCTGTCGTGACGGTATCAGTGACCCCAAACAAATCAATGAGCATCACTGGCGTTGTTTAACTGATGCCATGTGGAAGCCCAGGCCAGTGATACAGGTACTGTCAGCACAATTGTTAACGAAACTAGACGATGTCAGTTGGGCCCAGGATGCCAAAGACATGCTTTATCTGGACGATGAGCTTAATGACTGGGTCGCCAGTGGCCTTGTCGAAAAAGTGATTCACAGAGACGCGAACGGTGCGATACTGCAAGCCGGTGACAATGTCACTATCATCAAAGATTTGGACGTCAAAGGCACCAGTTTTGTGGCAAAGCGCGGTACGCCGGTCAGAGGAATCGGCCTGACCGATAATCCTACGCATATTGAGGGCAAGGTTAATGGGACACGCATTGTCATTTTAACCCAGTATGTGAAAAAGAATTGAGCAGCCGCTCTGGGCATTTCATCAAACCGGACAGGCAATCGATTTAGCTTTTTGCTTGTCCTACGCCTTTTAGCATTATGTGGGCCATGTGGCGGCTCACCCTAATCCCATTCAAGGCAAAACTTTTTTAAAATAAAGTGTCACGTTTTTATGTGTTGCCGTGACTACCTATTGCAACTTGATTTTTACATAGCAATAGGAAATGTCATGAAAATTCGAATATTCAACCAGTGGGTTATATCTACGCTTATTTTTGTCAGTGTTGTTTGCAGTAGCCACGCGAGCGCAGCAAGCAACCCGATAATCTACACCCGTGTTACAACGTCAGAGCAGGCGACGGCTGACATTTTGTTTATTCCGGGACTTATGTCAGACGCCAGTGTTTGGCAATCGACAGCGCAAGCTCTCGCTCAATCAGAAAGATTTAATTTTCATTTTATTGAAGTGGCCGGCTTTGCTGGGCGCCCCCCAGCAGAAGGGATAACACTCGACAAAATCACTTCGGCTTTGCTTAACTACATAGAAGAAAATGAATTAAAAAATACCCTAGTCATTGGCCATAGTATGGGCGCTTTTTTGGCTTACAAGTTGGCGTTGCAGAGCCCTGACTCCATAGACAAGGTGGTTGGCGTTGACGGTTTGCCTTTTATCACGCCGATCTTTACCCGAACTAACTCCACCACAGCAGCTCAGGCTCGCCCCTTTGCTGAGCGAATTGCCAAACAATATGCAGAGTTTGACCAAGCGCAATTGGCCAACATGACTCGTCAGGGAATAACAATTCAAGCCAGCGCCAAGTCGGATCAACAAGCGATAATTGCTATGGCAGCGAAATCTGATCCTGTTACCGTGGGTAATATTATGGCAGAGTTGATGGTGTCGGACTTACGCGAACAGCTTAAAAACAGTCAAACACCGATTTTATTTTTGGGTGCAAGTGGCGGCTTTAATAATACGCAACAACATCAACTTGCATTAGCTCTGTTCCAGCAACAATTCGTCGGGGTTAGAAATGCCAGCGTTCAAGTTAATCAAGGCGCAAGGCACTTTATTATGTTTGATGACCTGACCTGGTTAGTTACACAAATTCAGGCTTTTTTAACGTCAGACACATTATCCACTCAGGGACAGACGATATGAACACATTAACTATGGATGTTGAGGCAGCATCATCCGGAGATCAAAAAGCCTTCGCGCGGCTGATCGCGGCAAGCAAAAACACAGTGACTACTATCGCGCTGAATATCGTACGCGACGTTGATGCCAGTGAAGATATTGCGCAAGCTGTATTTATCAACTGTTGGCAGAATCTGGGTAGTTTGAAAAACGCAGAGAGTTTTTTACCCTGGGTTAGACAGACATCCCGTCATTTAGCGTTAAATTATCTTCGCGATAACAAGGTAGGCAGACGCGCAGATAGCGACGAGGCTGAAAGAGCATTTACTGAGTTTTGTAATCAAGAAAACTCAGCAGAGTTGGAATTAAACCGGCAGCAAAGCAAAATCATAGTGCAACAGTTAATTGACGAATTACCTGCCGCGAGCAGGGAAGTGGTACTGCTTTATTATCGTGAGCAACAGTCCAGTGCTCATGTCGCCAACTTGCTGGGAATATCAGAACAAGCGGTCAGACAGAAATTGTCCCGGGCCAGAGCCCGATTAAAACAAGATTTGTTATCCCGGTTCGGCCAGGTGATTCTCTCTACCGTCCCAACGGTTTCGTTTTCGTCTGTTGTTCTGGCATCAGTGGCGACTTCACCTAAGGCTGCAGCGGCGGTATCAGCGACTCAGCCAACCAGCGCCTTAGCCAAATTATCCTGGTTATTTAGCGGCGCAATGTTTGCTTCGCTGGTCGCCGTTGTAGCAGTATTTTTTTCTCACAGAATGGTTGAAAAACGCCTAAAACACGAATCAGATAAACGTTTGCTCAGGTCGATTCGTAACCTGCAAATAGGCTGGATCCTGGTGTTTGGCGTGTGCTTTGCGCTGTCCTATGAATTAACCGAAGGCTTCCTATGGCCGCTGATAACTTACTCTGTTTTCGCAGCAGGCCTGTCGGTGCTGATTCGCCGCGCGCAGCAGGTCGCAAACTTGGGCTTATTCCGGCAAAGCGGCCAGAAGCCGACAAGAAGCAATCGTATTGCCAGTACTTTAGGTTTATATGGTGGCATATTTATCGGCTTTGCCGGTTTACTGTCCGGTTTGATTGCTAGCGGCCGTCTGGTGTTTTAATGACCATCCCGGCTGATCAGTGCTTTTTGATTTCAGCATGCTGATTAGCGGTCATTTCAGCCAGTAAAATAGTCGTTGGATGTCTGCCACGGTTAACAGGTTCATTT
>CAXQZJ010000177.1:0-37542 GCA_964228145.1 Alteromonadaceae bacterium
TGAAGTGGTGGTTGACGGTAACCATCCGCTCGCCGGCCTAACCTTAAACTTTGACGTTGAAGTACTGGATGTACGAGAGGCCACCGCAGAAGAAATCGAGCACGGTCATGTTCAGGGAGCAGGTGGCTGCGGACACAATCATTAAAAAAAGGGGCGAAAGCCCCTTTTTTACAAATGTTGTTCGAAGAACAGCACTACCGCTTGTTGATAGATATCCCGATTTTCCTTTTTCCGATAACCATGACCTTCATTTAAGGCATTCATATACCAAACCGGCTTTCCCTTCTCCCGCAGCGCTTTTACGATCTGCTCTGCTTCTGTAACCGGTACCCGCGGGTCATTTTCACCCTGAACCACGAACATTGGCACGTTAATCTTATCGACATTATTGCTTGGGCTAATCTTCTGCAGATGCTCAAACATCGCCGGATCACGCTCGTCGCCGTATTCGACCCTGCGCAAATCCCGTCGATAGTCTTGGGTGTTTTTCAAAAAGGTGACAAAGTTGGAAATACCAACAATGTCCACCGCCGCTTTTAAACGGTCACTGTAATGAACCGCAGACGCCAATACCATGTAGCCACCGTAACTGCCGCCTATCACGGCCACCCGAGAGGCATCTAAATCCGGTTGGGTTTCGATCCAATCCAGTAACGCGCCAATATCCTTAACAGAGTCTTCGCGATTAAAGCCATTATCAAGGTTCACATACTCTTTTCCATAGCCCGCAGACCCCCGTACGTTAGGAGCAATGACTGCGGCATCCAACGAGTTAATCCAGAGCTGCACTGTACTGCTAAAGTTGGGGCGATATTGGGATTCCGGACCGCCATGAATACTGATGATGACGGGATGGGGGCCTTGTTTCTCAGGCTTATACACAAACGCCGGGATCTGTCTTTGATCAAAGCTTTCAAAGTGCACTAATTGCGGCTCAACAAAAGCATCGGTATTGAGCCCACCAACTTCACTGAAGGTCCAACGAGTCAGTTCACTGTATTCCAGATCCCCTTCTCCGAGCGTCAATACGTAACTGTCGCTGGGACTTTTAGGCGTATTCATGGTTAATGCCAGCTTCCGGCCATCGTCTGAAAACGCCATTCCTCCGATTACACCAACAGGTAAAGAAGCAACCTGCTTGTATTCAAAGGTATCGGGGTTGAGCAGGTATACCTTGCTCATACCATTTTCATTGACGTCAAACACCGCTCGTTTTCGGGCTTTATCCATCACTAAGCCGCCAACACCCCACTGGATCTCTTTGCTAATGATGGTGTTTTTGCCACTGGCAAAGTCATGATAGGCCAGTTGCATAATGTCACTGAACTGATTGGTGGTAAAAAAGTAGCCTTTATCATTGGCACTGAAAGCCTGAGGGTAATTACTGCTGGCGCTTTGACCGTCACCCTGCAGTAATTGTTTCTCGCCACTGTCTAAATCGACACGATAGATGCGCGAATCACTGACACTGACATACTGTAAAACCAATAATGAGCTGTCTTTGCTATCCCAAGCCATTGGTCCCCACCAACTTCCGTCGTCGGACTGCAAGGCTATTTTGGCTTTATCTGGCTCAGTGGGATCCATCATCCATACATCGTTATTTCTGCCGTTACGTCGGGTACTCTGATAAGCAATTTTGTCGCCCTTATTGCTCCACAATACAGCACCATTTCGGGACTCACCGTCCGAAATCATAGTGCTTTTGCCGTTGCTGGGGTCGAGCAGAAATATTTGTGCAAACTCGCTGCCGCCGGCATCCATGGTAAATAACAAGTTTTCACTACCAGGCTGGCGGCTAAGACTACCTACAGGTTCGTCAAAAAAAGTAATTTGCTGACGCATACCACCGGGCGTGGTGACTTTATGAATTTGTGCAACATCACCAAATCGGGTACTGATATACAAGGCATCGCCCGCTTGGTTGAAGGCCCTAAATGGCGCAGAACGCACGTTTTGGTATTGAGTCAGGTCGTCGACAATTTGTTGCGGTATTTGCGGAACATCCTCCATCACCAAATTACCATTGTTGGCAGTGCGGGTCTCGACCGCCTGAACAGACATTCCTGCTAATAAAAGCGAGGTTGCCAGCGCCATGTATATCTTCATAAGCATTCCTTTTGAGTGGTAAGCAACTACCTATTGATAACCCTTGGTTACACTTTGTGCAACCTTAGCCGGTAATTTTGCTGCCGATAAATGTAACCAAATGCGTGTACCTAACCATACTGCTTTGCGTACAATACAAGTATACAGTCACTTTCCCTACGCTTATGTTGATCACTTATTCCATCGATATTCTCCTCTCCTCGATTTCTCTGATCATTGCTAGCGCTGTATTTATAGTAAGCTGGCGTTACGTCCCTTACACAGCTATCAGGCAGGGCTCTGCGTATCAGCATCTGGTGCTAGGCTGCCTGGTCTTCCTGAGTCTTAGTTGGTTAGGGTTGCGCTTCGATGTTGAAGGTGTGATTGGCTTTCATCCATTACTGATTACCAGCGTTACCCTGCTATTGGGGTTGCCACTTACCATCATTATAGGCTCCTTTGCGACACTCATTGTCACATTAGGGGGTGACGCGCCGCTAAATGCCATCGGGGTAAATATTATCATCAGTGTGCTCGCCCCCGCCCTGTTCAGTCGCGTGCTGGTCTATCTGATACGACGTTCTGGCGTGCAGAATCTGTTTCTCTATACCTTAGGGGCAGGTTTCGGAGGTGGCGCCTTGTCTATGCTGGCGTGCGCACTGAGTAGCTTGCTGATATGCTGGCTTATCGACCCCGTATTATTCGATGTTAACCTGGAAAGCGTATCACTGTATTTTTTACTGCTCTTCCCCGAGGCCTTTATCAACGGCACACTGATTACGTCGCTGGCAGTGATGCATCCACAGTTGGTTAAAACCTACGATGATAACTTTTACCTGAAAAAGCCAGACTAACGCTCTTTCTTATTCAACTGCTGTAATTGCTGGCGTATCTTTTGCTGGTGCCAACTCTGCAGGCTCTGCGACATTTCGACGGCACGTTTCTGCCACATTAAGGCGTTGTCATTGTCTCCCAATACGGAATAACTCCTGGCCAAATAGTGAGCGCTATACGGGTCTTCGGGATATAATTTTTGCATTTTAACAAACACCTGATGCGCTCGTTCGGCTGAGTGGCCGAGCTCGTGTAGCCCAAGGTTGCGAATCGCCGCTTTCGGTGATACCTCAAATCCGTACTTTTGCTCAGAGAGCATTTGATAATGCGCCACCAGCGCATCAACGCCGGATTGGGCAAGTGCCGAGGTTGGCTCCTGCCCCCGATGAATATCGTCATACAATAGCTCGATACCTTCAATCACTGTATTTACCGGCAATGACATAAAATAACGACCTTGATAATCACGGTAGTGCCAGTCCAATGATGCCGGCGCCGATGCAGCGAGTGTGGCGCCAAACTGTTCATAGGCGTGTTGGTTTTCCACCTCTTTAATCGTATCGCCGTGACTCCAAATGAGCATCCTTCTTTGTTTTATGTCGCCCAGCCGCTGGGGCAATAACTGCAAAATTCCGGCATAGTTATCTTTTAGCTCAGGGCTTGTCACAAAGTAAGCATTGAATAATTCCGGTTTGCGTATCAAGGCTGACAAAGCGAGCGTACCATTGACACGAAAGCCACTTATAATGCGAAACCCATTGGTTCTGAATTGCTTGTCTATCGCTGGGATAAGTTGTTGTTCAAAAAAATCCAGTAGCGGTGTTGTCTTGCCTGAACTGTCAAACAACTTACCTACCGGATTACCCGGCTTTGGGGTTACGATGATACTCTCGAGCCATGGCCATTCGCCGTTATGGCTCATCCACAAGTGATTGCCAGTTAAATAGGTGTGTGCAAGTGGATGAAAGTCAAAATGGAAAACATACCGCTTATGATCATTTTGCTGATAGCTTTGTGGCAATTCCACATTAAATTCCAAAGGAACATCAAACCGATCATCATTGAGGGTAAGGACTTGTTGCTGTGCAACCGCAGGAAGACACAGCAAACTTAACAGAACTATCCATGGCTTTATCATTTCAGTGGCTTTTGAGAAAAAGTGTCCTTCGACCATATCAAGTGTCATCCCTGACAGCAAATATCTGAAGCTCACCAACTAGTTATCGATTTTGGCGATCATTTGCGCCAGTTCTTCTATCTTAGACACAGTTTGTTTCACCAACTCGTCAATTTCGTTAGATGACTCTCTCGAATCACCCGCAAGTTTGCGCACGTCGTCAGCCACCACAGCAAATCCCCGGCCCATATCACCGGCTCTTGCTGCCTCTATCGCTGCATTGAGCGCAAGCAGGTTGGTTTGATCCGAGATGGCATTTATCGTGCCCACAATCTGACTGATGGTTTGGCTGGTTGAAACTAAATCCCGGGTGCGTTCCTGAGTCTGGTCGACGGCAGCTTTGCGCACACTCACATCGATTCCGAAAAACACTAAACGGGTGACATTGCCTTCAAAGTCACGCAAAGCACAAATCCGTGCATCGAAGGCTTTGAAAATCCCGTTGCGTTCGAAGCTAAACATTCGCGAAATAAACCCACCTTGTTGCAGTGTATTCTTTTCGTCGTCAGTCAGTGAGTTAACCAATGAGCGGCTGAATTCTGCCGGTGGCATCAACCCGTCTATGGCTTGTTCCAACAGTTTATTCATATCTTTGATTTCACCCTGATGACTCATTTCCAGAAGCACCAAGGCCTCACCTATCGCCTCTAAACGTAAGGTGAAATCAAGCGCCATTTGTTTGACCCGGGTAATATCAGCCTGAATGGCGATAAAGTTTTTTAGCTCCCCGTTTTCGAACACCGGGTTAATCGACAAGGAAGTCCAATAGGGCTTACCTTGCTTAGTGTAATTGAGAATTTCAACGTAAATCGGCTCGCGCTGGTCAAGTTTATGGCGAATTTCAGCCACCGTCTTGGCGTCAGTTTCCTTACCTTGTAAAACACTCCCTGGCTTTTTACCAAGTACCTCACTCAGTCCCCAACCTGTTAATCGCTCAAAGCCATTATTGACATACACGACTTCGCCTCTGGGGTTGGTAATAATGACTGCATTATCGGTTTCATTGGCCACCAAGGATAACATCCGCTGTTCTTCACGTTTTTCTACTTCTTCGGTGACATCCTTTATAAAAGCGGTGTACAAAGTACGATCATTGAGACGCACTTTTGACAGGCTCAGTCGGCCCCAAACCACGCCACCGTCCTTACGTTCAATCTTTACCTCACGACTGGTACCTACAATCTTATCCTGGCCTGTGGTGCGGTTAGCATTCACAAAGTCATCATGCTGCGGCTGAATCGCCTGTGGAACCAGCATTTTAACGTTTTCACCTAATACCTCTTCACGCTGATATCCCCATAAGGCTTCTGCGGCGGCATTGTAAAATGTCACCAAGTTGTTTTCGTCAATACACACCACCGCATCAATCGCTTGCTCCAGAGTCTGCTCAACGATATCACGCTGTTCCCGCTCTTCAGTTACATC
Organism: Alteromonadaceae bacterium; assembly: GCA_964228145.1. Classification (GTDB taxonomy): domain Bacteria; phylum Pseudomonadota; class Gammaproteobacteria; order Enterobacterales; family Alteromonadaceae; genus Pseudobowmanella. The sequence continues at coordinate 5,525 of CAXQZJ010000177.1, forward strand.
ACGAACAAACGCGGTGTAGTGTTTTTTACCGCCCACTTTGACTTGCGAGAGGGACAGCTGTACCCAAATACGTTGGCCGTTTTTTCGTTGCAATTGCACTTCTCTAGAACTGCCGACGATTTTATCGATACCTGTGCTACGGTGGTGATTAACATAACTATCATGCTGGCTTTGATGCTCTGTTGGTACCAACACGCGTATATTTTTTCCCATCACTTCCTGGGGTTGATACCCCCACAAGTCCTGTGCGGCCTGATTGTAAAAAGTGATTTCGTTTTTTTCGTTGATGGATACAACGGCAATGATGGATTGCGCGAGCGCCTCTTCGGCGCTGGATTGGAAAAAGTTAAACATAGACACTGACTCTTAATTGCTACTACTACCCGGCTATAGCCTGTTAACTGATACGATAGTTAGCTAAAGTTAGCGCAATTTTTATTCTCTTCCAGTTCTCGCTGGGGCTTGTTCAATCCGCGATGTCAGCCACGGTGACATCTAGGCAACTCTTCAACACATTGGGACTCACGGCCAACTCAATACCTCGCTTACCCCCGCTGACGTATACGGTGTCAAATTGCATGGCGCGAATATCTATAATTGTCTGCAGGGATTTCTTTTGCCCAAATGGACTCACACCGCCAAGTACATAACCGGTAGTTGCCTGCACTTTTTGAGGGGCAGCCATAGTGACTTTTTTCTGACCACAGGCTTTAGCTAGCCGCTTGAGATTAAGCCGGGCACTGACGGCTACCAAGGCAACAAACAATTCTCTATTACTGGCCTCAACCACCAAGGTTTTAAAGACTTGTTCAATTGGCAGCGACAACTTATCAACCACTTCACTACCCCAACCGGACTCAGGTGTGCCGGCAGTCTCGTAAGATAATACGTCGAACACCTGACGCAATTGCTGTAACTGTTTGATGGCTGGCGTCATAAGCCCACTCCTTGTTTGAGCACTAAGCATACCCGTAAAAAAAAGCCCTGCACAATAGCAGGGCTTGTTTATCAATAACGGCGTTAATCCGCTTGGGGACGCATATGCGGGAATAAAATCACGTCTTTGATGGTAGGACTATCAGTAAACAGCATTACCAAACGGTCGATACCGATGCCTTCACCGGCCGTCGGCGGCAAACCAAATTCCAACGCGCGGATATAGTCATCATCAAAATGCATGGCTTCATCGTCACCGGCATCTTTTTCTTCAACTTGCTTATTAAAGCGTTCCGCCTGATCCTGGGCGTCATTCAATTCGCTGAAGCCGTTAGCCAACTCCCGGCCACCAACGAAAAACTCGAAGCGGTCGGTCACGAACGGATTTTCATCATTACGGCGAGCCAGAGGTGAAACCTCCCACGGGTAGGCGGTAATAAAAGTCGGCTGATCCAATTGCTCTTCGGCTGTGGCTTCGAAAATTTCGCACAAATACTTGCCTGGTCCCCAAATACCGTCGACTTCAGGCTCTTTTATGTGCAGCTTTTTCGCCATAGCTTTTAAAGCATCAAGGTTGTTCTCAGGATCCAAAATCGCTTCTTTATCCGCTTCTGGCCAGTACTTTAAGATCGCTTCATTCATCGTTAAACGGGTAAATGGCTGACCGAAATCATAAGATTTCTCTTCAACAACCTCTCCCTCGGCGTCTTTAACCGTATTTTTCACCGTGGTGGATCCCAACACGTCCAGCGCCAATGTACGCAGCATGTCTTCCGTCAAATCCATCAGGTCCGTGTAGGTCGCATAGGCCTGATAGAATTCCAGCATGGTGAATTCAGGGTTATGCCGGGTCGACAGCCCCTCGTTACGGAAGTTACGATTAATTTCGAACACCCGCTCAAAACCACCCACGACCAATCGCTTCAGGTATAACTCAGGGGCAATACGCAAGTACATGTCGATATCCAGCGCATTATGGTGGGTGATGAAAGGTCGAGCTGTCGCGCCGCCCGGAATCACCTGCAACATCGGTGTTTCAACTTCCATGAAGTTTCTGTCACTCAGATATTTGCGAATACCATCGACAATCTGACTGCGGATACGGAAGGTTTCGCGGGTCTTTTCGCTCATGATCAAATCAACGTAGCGCTGACGATACTTGGTTTCCTGATCGGCCAGGCCATGAAATTTCTCAGGTAAAGGACGCAGCGATTTTGTCAGCAAGGCGAAGTCAGCCATATCGACATAAAGATCGCCTTTACCGGACTTCTGTAGGCCACCGGTAACCCCAATAATGTCACCAATGTCGAGACTGCCGTATTTTTCTTTGATTTGCTTTTGAGCATCCTTACTGGCGTAGGCCTGTATCCGACCACTCATATCCTGTAAAACCAGGAAAGGTCCACGTTTGGCCATTATGCGACCGGCAACACTGACCACTTTCGCCATGCTTTCCAGTTCAGCCTTTTCACGCTCACCAAATGCTTTCTGCAGATCCTCCGCATAATGTTTTCGCTGGAAATCATTAGGGTGGCCATTGGCACTGCAGTTTTCTCTGATTTGGTTTAATTTGCCGCGACGTTCGGCAATCAACTTGTTCTCATCTTGGTGTTGTTCGCTCATTGCATTTCCTGGAGTTGAATTACAGGCCTGACTTCAGGCTTGCCTGAATAAATTTATCTAAACCGCCATCCAATACGGCTTGTGTATTGCGGGTTTCTACCCCGGTTCGAAGATCTTTGATACGCGAATCATCAAGCACATAGGAGCGAATTTGGCTGCCCCAACCGATATCTGATTTAGTATCTTCCATTGCTTGCTTTTGCTCGTTTTGCTTTTGCAGTTCCATTTCATACAGTTTGGCTTTTAACTGCTTCATGGCTTGGTCTTTATTTTTGTGCTGCGAACGGTCGTTTTGACATTGCACCACTATTCCACTCGGTTCGTGGGTGATGCGCACCGCAGAATCCGTCCGGTTAACGTGCTGTCCACCCGCGCCCGACGCTCTGTAGGTATCGATGCGCAAATCCGCAGGGTTTATCTCGATGTCGATATCGTCGTTGATTTCCGGGTAAACAAAGGCAGACGCAAATGATGTATGACGTCGGTTGCCCGAATCAAACGGCGATTTGCGCACTAATCGATGCACTCCGGTTTCGGTGCGTAACCAACCAAAAGCATACTCGCCACCGAACCGAATCGTGGCACTTTTTATCCCTGCCACGTCACCGTCAGACACTTCAATCAGTTCAGTTTTGAAGCCGTGTTCTTCGCCCCAACGCAAATACATACGTAACAACATATTGGCCCAGTCTTGTGCCTCTGTGCCGCCACTGCCAGATTGAATATCTACATAGCAATCGCTTTGGTCGTTGGGACCGGAGAACATGCGACGGAACTCCAGAGCTTCCAACTTACTGAACAACTGAGCCAGTTCAGCCTGCGCTTCATCAAAGGTTTCCTCGTCACTGGCTTCTACCGCCAACTCTAACAAACCTTCCACGTCCTCCACGCCTTGATCCAATTCATCGATGGTTTCCACGATTTGCTCAAGGGAGACTTTTTCTTTACCTAACGCTTGTGCCCTGTCCGGTTCATTCCAAACATCTGGATCTTCCAACTCCCGATTTACTTCTTCGAGGCGCTCTTGCTTGGCAGCGTAGTCAAAGATACCCCCTAAGCGCGTCGGTGCGCACTTTTACATCTTGAATGCCATTTTGTATTGGATTGATTTCAAACATAGTTTTATTGGTTTTTTGGATTTGACACAAAGGTCAGGAATTTTAGCGGATAGCGCGCTTAAATGACAGGCTAACCCAGACACAAGCAGCGAAATTTGCAGACTTTATTTGGCTAAGTTATGGCTTTGCATTGCATTCAGTTAATTTTTCACTAGGATCTGCGCTTTTGTTGTCAGGACCTTTTTATGTTTTCACTCGCGGAAGCCTTTGGTGCCCTCGCTGTTATCCTTAATGCTATTGGCTATCGGCAGGATAACATTAACGCCTACCGCCTTTGGGTCGCGTTAGCCCTGGCAGCGGTGAGTACACACTTTTTTATGTTGGGAGCCATGGCCGCCGGCATTGGCTGCGCACTTGCCTGTGTGCGTAACTTAATTGCCCTGTTCACCCAACACTGGTGGGTAGTGGTAGTTTTCGTCGCCGCAAATCTGGGTTTTCTCGGTTGGGAATTTTTTATACTCGACCATGGCCCATTAATTTTCATCGCTTACACTTCTTCCATTATCTTCACCGTGGGCACAGTGCTGATACAAGATGCAACACGAATTCGTCAGGTGTTTATCGCCGCGGAGGGCCTTGGTTTGGTCTATGCACTCAGCGTTGGAAGTATCTTTGGCAGCGTGTTTAATCTGGTCAATCTTACCAGCATAGGCCTCAAACTCTGGCAAGATAAACGCATGAAAGATCCCGGCAAGGAAGACCCTTCGGCTTAACGACTAGCGATAATTTGAATATTGCGCGGTGATTGCTGACGATCACAAAATTCCTGTAACCTGACTTCAGCACCCGCCTCTTCCAGCGCGCATGCCAAGTCTAATACTAACCACAGTTCGATTGCCCGACGAAAACCATGACTGGCCAACTCCAATCGGCGTATTTGCGCGAAGCGTCGCTCGCCTGCTGTGATAAACGGCTGAATCGCCAATCCCGATGGAATATTGAGCCCTTTTTTACCGGCCAAGTGTGTAATAACCTTATGCGCGCCCCAGTTTACCGCTGAGTTTGGAAGTGATGGTGTAGGCAGGTATTCATCAACCCCGCGGACCTCTCGTTGGAGTAAATCAAACGCCACGCGCCATTGTTTGATCTGCAATACCTGCCGACGCACTCTTTCGGGCGCGGTCACCATTTCCTGTACAGCAAGCCTTACCTGATCTCGTTGCAAGGTTAATTCACTGCGCTTAGCCGTTCGCGAGATCGGTAGAAATGGCCCTTTAAACCACTGGTGATAACAACATGGCGCCAAAACCAGGTGAGAGGACTCGGAGTCAACCCAGCGTTTTATCAACGTCCTGTGTAAATCGCCACAGGCATGCAGTGCCAGGACCGACTCATCCGGATTAAACGTAAGCTGCTGTTGTAGAACATCTTTCTGCTCAAAACAAACATTACTGATTGTAGACTCAGCCATTTTCATACCAGCGTCACACAGAGCAGGATCTCTCTCTATCGCTCTGAGTTGCTTATTAAAGTGCGCCGCTGCGGTACGGCCTAGATGGGACTTACCCGCGCACCAATCGACAAATCTAGTCACCTTGTGAGGCGTACTGACCCCAGCCAGAAAAGCCTGAATTTGTGACCATTTTCGACCGGGGATATCAACACTTAAAAACCGATCTACGGTTACGGCCTGACGCCCGTGAGGTAACGCTGTAGCTTTGCTGAGCGGCGCCATAGACGGAACAAACTTGCTCAGAAATTCATGAAGACGTTGCGGGTTTTCATCGAGTTGGTGCAATTGCGCATTCGTCAATGACAAAAGTGCATCGCTTAATGCAGGATACTGTTGCTGCCACGCAAGGTTTAAATGATGAAATGCGGCCTGTTGCCAAAGCAACCGATGATCGACCAGCAGGCCCGATAGGGCTTTGTGACATTCAGAAAAGGACATAGCAACACCGGAGAAAAAAACCGATGCAGTTTAAAGGATATCAGGCGACACACAAGTGCCGCCTTTCAACTCGTTGGTATTAGTTCAATCGTCTGCGCAGCAATGCCCCACTAGCAAACAGGAATAACAGCCCCATGGCAGGCGCATTTACCGGATTTGCTTGGGCGGCAATGTAATCGAGCTCTTGCTGGGTTGCCAGATACTGCACGTTAAACAGGCCACCATAGGTTACAGAATTTGCTTGATAGTAATCGCCATTAGCAGAGTTTTCACCAATGTCATCGGCAGCATACAAACTGCCATAGTAACTGCCACTTGCGTCAATCAATGCCTGTAAAATATCTGCGTAAGTCGCTACTTTGCGATCCTCATAGGAGGCTGGGGCAGTTTCAGCCATTTGCAGATAAAAGTTTTCAAAATAATTGCGCGAACGGGAATAAACGACATTATTTTCCGTCACAACTTCATGTACCTGCTCACTGAACGAACGGGATATCTGCGTGAACGCATAATAGGCTAAATCACCCTGTCCGCTTTGGTCATAAAAGCCGCCGACTTTGCTGATCTGGTTATCATCGAAGCTGATATTGGAGCTATTGACCTGATTGAGCATAGCAAACTCTTCGGCATAGGGATTGTCATAGCTCAATAGTTCAGTGAACAGTGTGTTGCCCCAATGCCCGTAACCGTTGGCAAGGTCAATCCAGTCAGTGCTCATATCTGCAGCGTTGTAAGCAGCAAAAATATCTACGTTATATACCAGAGTGAAGGGATCGGAATTAACGCTCGAATAGCTGCTGGACGACTGCTGTTCATCAACACTACCGTTGACATACGTCGTGGTATTAGTACTGCGATCGAAAAATGTTCCCGATATGGTCAGGGTACCAGCATCGACATTTAACGCAGAGAAACACGTGCTGACCAGCAGCATCGAAAGGAGAGGTTTTTTCATACTTCAACTACCTGTTGTTATTGTTGGTATTATCCGGCAAAACTTACGCAAACTTCATACCACTTGTTGATTGTTAGATATTTAGGGAGCTGCAAGGCTGAAGCAATATTAAGCAACAGGAATATGTAAAAAATCCTGACATATACCGTTGTTTTAACGGATATTTTTTAAGCAAAAAAACAAAAACGGAGCCTAAGCTCCGTTTACTACTCGCTATGTATTTCTACATTTTATCCATGGTTTCTATACCTAGTAAGTCTAATCCGGTCTTCAGGGTTTTGGCAGTCACCGCGACCAGTGCCAATCGACTGGCTTTGTCTTCGTCACTGACCCCCTCTTTTAACATCGGACAGGCTTCGTAGAATGTCATAAAGGCACTGGCAAGGTCATACAGATAGCTACACAGTACATGGGGGGTGGCTTCTGAGCTAACAGCATTAATGGCCTCATTAAACTGGAGTAGCTTCAGTGCAAGCTGATGTTCCTGGGGCGCATCAATACGGATGTGTCCTTCTAGCTCACCAGCATCGACATTGGCTTTTCGGAAAATACTCTGGATCCGCGTATAGGCATATTGCAGATATGGCGCAGTGTTGCCTTCAAAGCTCAGCATAGTATCCCAATTAAACATATAGTCGGTTGTGCGGTTTTTACTTAGATCTGCGTATTTGACCGCACCAATGCCGACCTTGCGCGCCACATCCGCCAGCTCATCTTCGCTCAGGTCCGTTTGTCTGCCACTCAGCAGGGTTGCTGCGCGCTCCACCGCTTCATCAAGCAACTCGACTAATTTTACGGTGTCACCAGAGCGAGTTTTAAACGGTTTACCGTCACTGCCCAACATCATCCCAAAAGGACAATGTTCGTAGGTTTGTTGCGGGCGCATAAAGCCAGCTTTACGACCGACTATTTCTGTTTGCTTAAAGTGCAGCGCTTGTCTGGCGTCGGTTAAAATAAGCGTTCGGTCAGCATTAAGAGTACCAGACCGATAACGCATAGCAGCCAGATCGGTGGTTGAATACAGATAACCACCGCCGGATTTTTGCACGATATAGACAGCAGGATTGCCTTCTTTGTCGGCTAATTCAGGAATAAAGACAACCTGAGCGCCTTGGTCCTCAACGGCAATATTCTGGGCTTTCAGCTCTGCGACAACATTAGCTAAGTCGCCGTTGTAGGCAGACTCGCCCATAATATCTTTGCGGGTTAGACTGACATTCAGCTTTTGATAAACTTCTTCACTATGAGCAACAGAGACATCAATAAACTGCTTCCAAAGAGTCAGGCATTGTGAGTCGCCGCTTTGCAACTTCACTACGTAATCACGTGCCCGATCGGCAAAGCCCTGTTCCTGATCAAAGCGTACTTTAGCTTCGCGGTAAAAGTCTTCTAAATCCGATAACGCTGTTTCAGCTACTTCGTTGGCTTGCAACTTATCTGACAAGTGCGCAAGTAACATGCCAAACTGGGTACCCCAATCACCCATGTGATTCTGACGAATCACATTGTGACCCATAAACTCAAGCACTTTGACAACCGCATCCCCTATGATGGTGGTGCGCAGGTGTCCCACGTGCATTTCTTTGGCTAAGTTCGGTGAAGAGTAATCGACAACAATGGTTTGAGATTCAACCGGACTGATGGCCAGTTTGGCATCTTGACTAACGACCAACAATTGACTTGCCATCCAAGCCGGCGACAAATGAATGTTGATAAAGCCAGGCCCGGCAACTTCCAACTTATCGGCAATGCCATCCAACTCAACGGCGGCAACAATCTGTTCAGCGATTGCACGCGGGTTAGACTTTAGTTGTTTGGCCAGCGCCATGGCACCGTTGAACTGATAATCACCAAAACCAGCTCGGGTAGCGCGCTGAACCGGCACTGGAGACCCTTCAGGTGCGCCGATAGTAACCAGCGCCTGAGAAAACTTATCCTGCAATAATTCTTGTATATTCATAAGGTTATCTAATTCTGTTAAGTGCTTAGTGCTCGCGCGTTGCTCTGAAGCTTATATCTGGATAGCGCTCTTCCGCCAGCGATAGATTGACCCGGGTCGGCGCCACATAAGTCAGGTTATCGCCTCCATCCAGGGCAAGGTTCGCTTCAGCTTTGCGTCTGAACTCATCTAACTTACGTGGGTCCTCACTGTCTACCCACCTTGCTGTGGCAACATTAACGGCTTCATATATTGCGTCGACGTTGTATTCCGCTTTAAGACGAGCAACGACCACATCAAACTGCAAAACGCCCACGGCGCCCACGATAAGATCGTTGTTGATAAGTGGCCTGAATACTTGCACTGCGCCTTCTTCGGAGAGCTGCACCAGCCCCTTTAACAACTGCTTCTGTTTAAGCGGGTCCTTTAAACGAATGCGACGGAATAGCTCAGGAGCAAAGTTAGGAATACCTGTGAAGCGAAATTTTTCGCCCTCGCTAAAGGTGTCACCAATTTGGATGGAGCCGTGATTATGCAGGCCAATGATATCGCCGGCGTAGGCTTCATCGGCGACATCTCTGTCTCCGGCCATAAAGGTCACCGCATCGGAAATCCGCACATCCTTACCAATTCGCGGCTGATGTAACTTCATACCTTTTTGGTACTTACCCGAAACAATCCGACAAAAGGCAATCCTATCCCGATGCTTAGGATCCATGTTGGCCTGTATCTTAAATACAAAACCACTGAACTTGTCTTCGCTGGACTCGATACGACGCTCGTTGGTTTCGCGTCCCTGTGGCTTAGGTGCCCATGCAGTTAAACCATCAAGCATATGATCTACACCAAAATTGCCCAGCGCGGTGCCAAAAAATACTGGCGTTAACTCACCATCTAAAAAGGCTTGTCGTTCAAATTCGTGAGAGGCTCCTAAAATCAACTCCAGCTCTTCACGCAACTGTTCAGCCAAGTCATTACCTACCGCGCTATCCAACTCGTCATTGTCCAGGCCTTTAATAATACGAACATCTTGAATCGTGTGACCTTGACCACTTTGGTACAAAATCGTCTCATCGCGATGAATGTGATAGACGCCTTTAAACTCCTTACCACAGCCAATTGGCCAGGTGATCGGTGAACACGCGATATTAAGCTCAGTTTCTACTTCGTCGAGCAGCTCCATCGGATCACGAATGTCACGGTCCAATTTGTTCATAAAGGTAACAATAGGGGTGTCACGCAAACGCGTCACTTCCATCAATTTGCGCGTTCTGTCCTCAACACCTTTAGCGGCATCGATGACCATTAAACAAGAATCGACGGCGGTTAGCGTTCGGTAGGTATCCTCAGAAAAGTCCTCATGCCCCGGCGTATCCAACAGGTTAACCAAACAGTCACCATAGGGAAACTGCATCACAGAGGTAGTCACGGAAATGCCCCGCTCTTTCTCCATTTCCATCCAGTCAGACTTTGCATGCTGGTTTGACCCCCGGCCTTTTACCGTACCGGCTTTTTGCAACGCCTTACCGAATAACAAAACTTTTTCAGTAATAGTGGTTTTACCGGCGTCAGGGTGCGAGATGATCGCGAAGGTTCTGCGCTTGTCGACTTCCTGCTGATAACTCATTGGATCGGCGTTCTCTTTAGTAACGATTCAGACAAAAATTTGGGCGCGGATTGTAGCGCAATCGGAACAAAATGTCGCTGTTTCGCAGAATAAAAAAACGCCTGAGCGTCAGACCCTCAGGCGTTTAAAGTGTTAAGCAATTTGGGCTTGGCTAGCTCATCTTGCGAATCACGCTGGTTGGGGCAATGCGCAATACCCAGTGCAACAATGCCCAGGGCCAAGCAGGAACATAAGCATTGGCTTTTTCTTTTTCAATCGCTTTCACCATCGCCTTACAGCCTGTCTCGGTATCAACGATAAAGGGGACTTTTTCGACTTTTTCGTTGATTTCGCTGCGGATAAAGCCCGGATGGATACAGCTGACTTCAATCGGCTTATTTGCCACATCAATTCGCATCCCCTCAGACATGGAGGACAATGCCGCTTTGGTCGCCGCATAGACTGTCATGGCGCGACGAAACCCTCTAACCGCACTGATGGATGAAATAGTGACTAAATGGCCGTTATTCTGCTCGCGGAAAATCTCCATTGCCGCCTCACATTGAGCGAGCGCAGCGACAAGATTGGTTTCGGCGGTTTGCTTATTGGCATGAAAATAACCTGTACCAATCGACGCGCCTTTACCCATTCCGGCATTTACAATCACTCTGTCCAGACGACCTAATTCGTCACGAAATGCCTGAAAAACACGAAAAACGTCGTCATGTTGGTTTACGTCCAACGGCTTGATTAACACCTTAATGTCGGGATTAATCGCCAACAATTCGGTTTTTAATTCTTCGAGTCGGTCAACGCGGCGCGCGCACAACGCCAAATTACGCCCTTTTTTAGCGAACTCAATCGCCATACCTTTGCCAAGTCCTGAGCTTGCTCCGGTGATTAAAATATTTTGTCTCAATGGCATTATTTTGCTTTCCTTACCCGTAAGTGATCAGTGACTTGTCACCCATTAGATCAAAAATGTCGTGACTGTTTAACGTAGATAAACTGGCTTTACCATGACCTCGCATGACTATTTTAGTGATTCCGCCATTGACCAAGGTCCAATTTATACGCATGAAATCAGTCAGCGGTAGCCCCAACAAATGGCAAGCCACCACGCTAATGGGACCGCCTGAGGTAAACACTAACTGTGGTTTTTGCTGATGTTGTGCGCAATGGTCAAAGGCAGATAACACGCGATCGGAAAACGATGACCAATTTTCCTGATAGGCATCACTATCCGGGTTCTGCGTCCAACGTGTCATGGCTTTAAAAAACAGCCTTTGCAGGGTTTTCATGGGCTGTTCTTCATTCGCGAGGTAATCGCGCATCAGCGCTGGTGTTGCCAAGTGAGGTTCCATCACCCCCAAAATGTCCTGATGGGGGTATTCATTCCAGCGCTCATCTTGCTCCGCGGAAACCGCGGCAAGGTGTTTAACGGCATTATCATGTGTTTGTCGGTGACGTAACATGCTGCCATGCACAATGCGTTTAGGCGAAATGTGCCGAGCCGCCAGTCCCTGCCCCAGCAGGTCAGCCTGTCGGTGGCCAAGTTGTGACAAAGCATCGTAGTCATCGGCAAAAAAACTCGCTTGCCCATGCCGAATCAAATAGATGACGGACATCAGCGTTTACCTTGCTTTATGGCTTTTTTGCAGCGATGCAGCAAATAATGAACAAACACCCAAAAATGTTTAAATGCCGGATTACGAGTTTGTTTATGGTGATAACGGTAATAAATTTGCTGAACTATCACCGCTAAGCGGAATAACCCATAGACCTCGTAAAAGGTAAAATCATTGGCGTCTCTGCCAGTTTTGTCACAGTAATATTGCACCACTTGCTTGCGGGTCATCATGCCTTTTAAATGTGTCGGTTGTCGCCGTGTGGAGTGAGCTAAAAAGTCATCGTTCTCTTCCACCCAATAAGCCAGCGTGTTGCCCAAATCCATCATGGGATCGCCAAGGGTCGCTAACTCCCAATCCAATACCCCTATCACCCGAGTCGGATCAGCAGGGTCCAAAACCACATTGTCAAATCGAAAATCATTGTGAGTCAGGCAGATCGTTTCCTTAGCAGGCTGGTTCTGTTGCAACCATTGCATCACATAACGGCCGCTGGGCACATTCCAGGTCTTGGCTTTTTTAAAGCGTCCGGACCACCCCTCAATTTGGCGCTGAATATAACCACTGCCTTTGGCAAGTGACTGTAAACCGGCTTTTTCTACGTCAATTTGGTGCAGCTCAATCATACAGTCGAGGACATTTTCACATAGCTTACGGGTTTGACTTTCGCTTAGCGTTAAACCCTTAGGTAAGTTTTTACGCGGTATGATCCCGGTCAGCTTTTCCATCACATAGAAATCAGTGCCAATGACCGCCTCGTCCTCACACATGGCAAGCATGTCGGGCACATAGGGAAACACAGCTTTAATGGCTTTTTGCAAGCGATACTCACGGCCCATATCGTGGGCACCTTTCGCTTTAGTGCCGGCCGGAGCACGACGCAGAATCAAGGATTTCCCGGGGTACTCGAGACAGTAGGTCCAGTTCGACGCGCCGCCGCTATACTGACTTACCTCAGGCGTGCCGGTAAGGCCCGATAACTGTTGTTTTAGCCAACTGTCTACTTGCTCTAAAGGTAACTCCTCACCCTGACGCACTGATTTAGCACTATCGACAACCGTAGCACTCATTGGGTTTTCTCCCGTTCAGCAATCATACGCTTCACCAAACCATGGGTACGCTGGCTCATTTGCGCTAAATAGCCTTTGCGTGAAAGAAACTTTTTCATGCGATAAGCCAATCGTCCCTCCGGATGGGTGATAATCATGAATTGATCTTTCTCAACTGCATCAAAAATGTATTGCGCGACCTCAGATGTCGTCATACTGGCCTTTTCAAACATCTTGTCCATCATGGCTTTGGCAGTAGGTTCGGTGGTACGCATAGACTCATCAAGGTTGGTTTTAAAGAAGCTTGGGCAAACCACATGAACCTTCACGTTTTGCGGACCTAACTCCAGATGCATGGTTTCGGAAAACCCTACCACTGCAGCCTTAGCAGCATTGTAACTCCCCATGCACGGAACCGGTGTAATACCCGCCTGAGAGGCGATATTAATAAATCGCCCATGACCTTGCTGTCGAAACAGCGGCATGAATGCCTGGCTGACTCTCACCATACCCAGTACATTCACATCCATCACCCATTGCCACTGGGCCAGACTTTCCCCTTCGAGGCTACCGCCGGTCGCCACGCCCGCATTATTCACCACCACATCAATGCCGCCAAACGCACGCTTAACAGCCTCGACTGCCGCAGTGACATCCTCTTGTACGGTAATATCGCAGTGCTGATATATCGCCTCAGCGCCTTTGTCTCGTAATAATGACAGTGTTTCCTCGCCCCGTTCAGCGTTAATATCAGCGATACAAATTTGTGCCTTAGCAGCATGTTTTTCTGCCCACGCCAGCGCCAGACCCTGCCCCAGTCCTGATGCGCCACCGGTAATTAAAATCCTGTGCATGTCATTTCCTCACATACTTAGCTAACTCTAAACGGGACACCATACCCATATGCACTTCATCGGGGCCGTCGGCTATTCTTAGTATCCGCCCCATGGCATTGAAGTGCGCCAGCGGGAAGTCATCACTCACACCAGCGCCGCCAAACATTTGAATTGCCATGTCCGATACGGTTTGCAGCATATTCGGCACCACCACTTTAATACTGGAAATATCGGTCATCGCATGTTTTACCCCTAAGGTATCGATTTTCCATGCAGCTTGTAGCGTCAGCAGGCGGGCCTGATCGATTAACATTCTTGCCTGAGCAACCCGCTCCAGATTGCCCCCTAGTTTTATCAGGGGCTTACCGAATGCCTCTCGGCTCAGGCCACGCCTAATCATTAATTCCAGACTACGCTCTGCCGCGCCAATGGCGCGCATACAATGATGAATCCGTCCCGGGCCCAGTCGCCCCTGAGCAATGGCAAAACCTTTGCCCATACCCACCAGCAGGTTCTCCTTGGGCACTTTGACCTGTTCGAACAGCACTTCGCCATGCCCGTAAGGTGCATCATAATCACCGCAAGCAGTTAGCATCCGCTTAATGGTTATGCCCTTTGTATTAAGCGGCACAATTACCATGGCATGCTGATTGTGTTTATCATTTTCAGGGTTAGACAAACCCATAAAGATCGCAACTTTGGCATTGGGATGCCCGAGCCCCGTGGTCCACCATTTGCTGCCGTTAAGAACTAAGTGTTCACCTTCTTCGTGAATGGTGGCCTGCATGTTTGTTGCATCTGAAGAGGCAACCTGAGGCTCGGTCATGGCAAATACCGAGCGTATCTCACCGGCCAGCAGCGGGGTTAACCACTGATCTTTTTGAGCTTGATTACCAAAGTGATACAAGACTTCCATATTACCGGTGTCGGGGGCATTGCAGTTAAAAATCTCAGGCGCGAACATACACTTGCCCATTTCCTCCGCCAGCGGCGCATATTCAAGGCAAGACAGTCCGGCGGCCAATTGGTCATCGGGCAAGAATAAATTCCACAACCCTGCATCTTTGGCCTTTTGTTTGAGCGCTTCAATAGAAGACGGTACTGTCCACTGAGTAAACGGCTTGTCGCCGTTACGACGTTTATTATCTGCGAGTATTTCTGCCTCATTGGCAAAAATATGATCGCGCATAAACGATTTAAGTTTCGCCAGGTAAGCTTGCGACCGTTCACTGTGTTCAAAATGCATAATCATCTCCTTTCTTTTACGGCTAGCATACCCGTCGATTAACAATGAATTAAATGAAATATATTGCTAACCTATTGTGAATAAATTTCACAACGCAGCCCCATGCCGAATTCAAAATTGATTGCTCAACTAGACTTAAACCTGCTGAAAGTCTTCGAGATTATTTATCAGCAACGCAGTATGACCCTGGCTGCTCAATTACTACACATTAGCCCATCTGCAGTCAGTCATGCTATGCGACGCTTGCGTTTGGCATTAGAAGACGAGTTATTCATTCGCAAAGGGCACACTCTGCAGCCAACACCTTTATGCCACAGATTAGCCTCAGAGTTATTGGCTACGCTGAATCACTTAAGGGACGTGCTTCAACATTGTGGCCAATTCGATTTGTCGACCAGCACACAAACCTTTACGGTTTCCGTGCACGACAGCATCGAGCCTTTAATCGCCCCGGCGTTGCTTGCCGCAGTCCAAAAGGATGCCCCTATGTGTAAGCTCAATTTAATTCGCATGACGCGGGCTGATTTACCAATGCGGCTTGGTAGTGGTGAGTGGGATGCAGCCATCGACGTTGCCCTGCCGCTGCGAGCCCCGATATGTCATCAGCATTTGTCAGAAGATCAGTTTTGCCTGATGGTGGGGAAACATAACGCCATCGGAGATACGCTAAGCGCGTCCGCATACCTAGCTGCCCAGCACCTGACGGTGTCTAATCGTGCCAGTGGTACCGTACTGGAAGATATCAGTTTGCTGCAACAGGGTATTAACCGACAGATTTCAGTGCGTTGTCAAAGCTATCATAGTGCTGTGGCACTGCTGAAAAGCAGTAATATGCTACTTACCCTGCCCACCATGATTGCACAACACTTGTTGGACAGTGAGTTACGGTTACTACCCTGCCCGGTGACGATTCCTGCGGTTATGACCCAACTGTATTGGCATCAGCAAAGTGATCAGGACCCCGGCTCACAATGGCTGCGGAAACAAATCCAACAGGTTTTTAATCAACCATGATTGACATCAATAGCGCATCCTCATAGCCCGTAGCGGTGGGGTAATAATGCTTCCGTTGACCATCTACTACAAATCCCAGTTGCTGATATAGCTGTATCGCTATCTGGTTGCTAACGCGAACTTCCAACATCACTTTGCTGGCCTGCTGAGATATCGCTTGCTTCAATAGCTGGTTTACTAAGGCTTTACCCAGACCTTTCCCTCGTGCGGAAGGAAGTACTCCCAGGTCCATCAGGGTGATCTCGTCCAACACTTGTTGGCAGATGGCATAGCCGAGCACCGTCTGTTGGGAAAATATCCCTATGCTGAAATAAGGTGCTTGCTCACAATCACAAAATGCCTTCTCTGACCAGGGAAACGACTGACAGCAACGATGGATTTGATAGGCTTGGCGCAGCGCCGCACCTTGCAATGGTGCTATTTCAACCACGCCAATAATACCTGCCATAACTGTTGTTTGGCTTGTGGGGATGACTTTAGTTCGGCTAAGGGCGGCGTGACCAATATTGTTTCGCTGATATCAAACTGCTCTCCTTCATACCATTTAAAACGAAAATCTGAAGCTAATGCGGATTTTACATCCATGACAAACGGATCCTGACTCTGGCATAAGTCTACCCGCGCAGGCGGCGTCGATTCGACGATGTTGTCCAGCTTTTCATTAGATTCAAGCTTATCGACATCAGTATTAGGGGGAATCGCCAGGTGTGCCGGTGCATCGGCTCTCAATTGCCATTGAGTAATGCCGAGTTCACGTAATCTGGCGTGTTGAAAAGTGCTGAGTTTCATCGCGCCAAGCTTATCACTAAGGACGCAAATGTCGAGTATCAAACCGTCGTAAGCTGAGATTTGTCGACGCCGGGGGGCTTCTCACCCTCCACACCTGACATACGGTGTATACAAGCATAAAAAAACCGCAGACATGCTGCGGTTTTCTTCGAATTTGTTGGCAGGAGTGGAGGGATTCGAACCCCCAACCGTCGGTTTTGGAGACCGCTGTTCTACCAATTGGAACTACACTCCTGCTGAGACCGTGGCATTATACTGGCGCTTTAGAAAAGGTAAAGCAAAAGCTTTTCTGTGTTTGTTTAACTGCTGCTTTTATGTGCAAACACGGTTTGCATCCAGCCACAATCGTTCAGTCAGCAGCGCTAATGGCATGATTTTGTCAACCTGATCCCCTAGCTCAGTCTCATTTTGCCCGCTTAGCCTGGCATAGTCGCTGATAAATCGAACTTGAGCATCGCTAGAAAGCTGATTCGCTCTGATTGTACAACACAGGTCAAAAAACCGGCTTGAATTAGCCGCGTATTCCCAATCAATCACCATGCCTTTCGGAGCCTTCGCAATATGGCCCAGCGCCAGATCATGATGACATAATACGTTTTTCTCCAAGCCCTCCCAAATTCCCGCGGCAGCCCTGATATCAGCCTCGTATTGTTCTGGCTGCAGACAATGAGACTGATACTTGCGCCAATGTGCAAGTAGAGGAAGGTCACGGGTTTGTATCGGCAGTTGATGGATGTTCGCCGACGCTATCGCCAGCTGTTCAATAGCATCTGGCACGCCGGACCTGAATAGTTCAAGCTCTAGCCACTGTTCAATCCAAACCGTCTGGCACTGACTAAGATAAACTGGTCTGGCTGCCATCTGGTGGCGTGCTATACGGCCTTGCAATGTAAACTGAGCCTGTCGATTAAGAGGAATAATGTCCTGATTGGCGAAGACTTTAAGCAGGTAACAATGCCCATCAATAATGAGCCTGGCACTTTTATTGATCATGCCATGATTCAGCGGTTCGACTTTGGCCTGAGACAAATTCAATGGGCAACTTTTATCCTTCATTGCCCATTCTATTGCCTGTTCAAAGGTCATGAGTTTACCGGTTCCATGATGGAATGATTATCCAAATCTTTGCGCCAGGAAATGTAACCAATGACCGACATACTCAGGTACATCAACATCAACAGTGATGATAGATACATCTCAACCTGCCAATTGAGCCACATCGAGGCGGAATTGATCACAAACCAGTAGATCCAGTTTTCCAATACTTTTTGTGCCACCAGCCAGGTGGTAAAAACACTGAAAACAGTGATCGCCGCATCCACGTAATTCAGCGTTGTTGTCGGTCCTTCGCTACTGATAATGGCCAATGGCGGCACCATCAGTACCAATGTTGCAATAGCCAGTAAATGAAAGCCAACTGGTCGTCGCGATACAGCAAGCGGCGCTTGCTGCGTCCCTTGCTGCCAACGCCACCAGCCATACACTGCCATTACCAGGTAATAGGCATTTAACAACGATTGAAGCGGCAACGCATTTTCCCAGTACAACCAGGTATAAATCCCGGTACTGACAAAAGCTGCAGGCCAGCACCAGCGAATTTGTCGGGCTGCCATCACGACATAACCAATCGCCAATATTACTGCCACAATTTCGGCAGGCGATTGCGCCTGCCATTGTTGGATCAGCGTATCTGATACCGTCATCGACCACTGCCTATCGCATCACCATTGAGGAATTTACACACAAATGCGGCCTGACCGATTTCCTGGTGACTACGTTGCATTTCGTCGGCTAGAATTTTCATCAGATATTGGTAGTCCCCACTCACCACGGTTGATGTCGCACCGGTCTCAACGGTCAAATCCGCATAACTGTTAAGCCTGTCAATAAAAGCTTGAATTGGCGCGATGTATTTTTGGTTAAGCGGGTAAAGTGTAATCTCTGCAACCAGTTTCATAAAATCCTCCTAGAATCGATAATCCAATGTGACGCCAACTTGACGACCATTACCTAACTGATAATAGGGTTTTGGTGTCGCATAAAATTCCCGGGGATCATTGCTAAATCCGCCAAACCCCCGGGTGTAATATTCTTTGTCGGTCAGGTTGTTGGCGTACACGCGCACACTAACCTGTTCGCCCTGCCACTCAACACTGGTATTTACCAGACCAAAACCACGTGATTGCTCATCATGGCCGTCCGAGAAGTAGTAATCTGACTTAGCGTCGAGGTCGACATACCAGTTCCACTGGTCGTTAAGGGCATAGCGTAGCGCAAAGTGGAAGGTCATTTCCGGGGCCTGAGCTTGCTGGCGTGAAGGAACGGTTTCTCCGCGGGCATTCTTGTAGCCGCTGTAGGTGGCATTGAGTAATCCCATACTGGCTCGCCAGAACAGATTTTCAGTCGCTTGCAAGCCAACTTCTAGCTCCACGCCGGTATTTTCGCCGTTATCCGCGTTAGCAATAACGTCAAAAAACTCTACCGTACCGTCATCACGGCGCTGAACGTCATAATCACTCACTTGCGTGTCATTTCGCTTCATGGTGAACAGCGCCGCACGATAGTAACCATTGTCCCGGGCGAAGCTCCCTTTCACACCCATTTCATAATTCCAGGTGTATTCGGGGGCGAACAAGCGTTTTTCTGCACCGACATTTTCGTCCGGGTTAAATCCACCCGCTTTGTACCCGCGAAATATGCCTGCGTATAACATTGCATCGTCTATGGTATAATTGAGCACCAGTTTGCCGCCGACCATAGTGTCCTCATTCGCTTCTGCAAACCCGGAATTGTCGCTGTAGTCAATATCAAACCGGTCCCAACGAAGCGCGCCAGTCAGGGTCATCTTGTCGCTTAAATCCCGTGCATATTCTGCATAGACGGCAACGTTTTCTGGTCGATATTCGCTACTGAAATCTGCGTCTGCATAGGTATATTGGCGCAACAACTCTTCGTCACTGTTAGACGCATAGAAACCGATTACCCAACGACCTGGTTGATTTAGTGTCGACAAGGCGCGTACATCTATGGTTGTTGTTTGACGTTCCCGAAAATACGCGTCAAAAGAGCTGTATTCCCACGGGTGAAACCCTACATAGGTCCAGTCTTCGTCATAGCTGTAATCAATATCGCTATCGCTATGGGTTAGCACGCTTTGCACGTTACCCCAGCGATGTTGCCAATCCAGCTTAATGGTTAGTGCCGTGGTTTCTTGGCGATCATAGCCCGGCTCATCTGAACGGGTTTTACCGTCATTATCCAGCGAAAATGCATCAAAGCCGTTATCAATATCCAATCGGTGCAGAGCAAGGTCGATAGTCACGTCGTCACTGACCAGGTAACGCAATTTTAGCCGCGCGGTAAGCTCATCGATATTGTTGGTATCTTCCCGATCCAGATAGATGTTGTCGACAAAGCCGTCGGAGGTATTTTGTTGAATTGCGAAGCGGTAAAACAAACGCTCGGAGATTTCTCCCCCGTGAGCAAGCCCCAAATTCAACGTATTACGTTGCGCTAGTGTAGCGGTAAATAGGCTTTGCTGGTCTGCAGTGGCCTCAGTGCTGGTGATATTGATTGCGCCTGCCAGTGCGGCGGCACCGATACTGGTCGATTGAGGCCCGCGCAATATTTCTACTTGTTGAACGTCAAACAGGGTGCCTGCGCCGCCCATGCCTGAAAAATTCACGCCATCAATGAGCAAGGCGACAGAGGGGTTAAGAGGTTCGGAAAATTGACTGCGTTCGCCAATACCCCGAATTTGAACAAAGCGGCTGCGACTGGCGCCGCTATTAACATTAATATTGGCGGCCATATTTAGGACATCTTCAATATGTCGCGCCTGTCGTTCATCAATTTCCTGTTCGGTCAGCACTGACACGCTGGCCGGAATTGTCTGAATATTCTGCACGCGATAGTCTGCCGTGACTTCAATTGTTTCAATGTCACTGGCGGTGGCTGACAATGCCGTCATTATGCTGGCAGCAAGGAGTGTAGTTTTCATAAAGGATCTCTTCGTTTTATCCGTTGAAAAGATCCGGGATCGGCTGGTATTCGGGTTGGGTTAATTTTTCAACCATTCCTACGCCGGTATTATCCGGATCAGGTATAAGGGTTCCTGCAACGCAGATCTCAGCCGACATGGTCAGCACCCCCTGGTGGCTTACTGTTGAAGTAAGACCGGCGCATTCTAACAGGACTGTATTTGATGGCAATACGAAATCCTTTATAAAACAGCGCTTTCTGTACTGACAAATGGCGTTACACTATGTCTATCTGTTACTTTGACAACTGAAATTAATGGGAGCTTTGTAATGCCATCGATTGAAGCCTTATTGGCTTTTTTAGTCTCTGCCACCTTACTCAGCTTGTCGCCGGGTCCGTCAAACATGTATATCCTTGCACGGGGTGTTTCTCAGGGGCCACGGGCTGGTTACGCGGCGGCTGGCGGTTTGGCCATCGGTTCTGTGATATATGTGGTCGCGTCCGTGCTGGGAATCGGCGCTCTGGCAACCTGGTCCCCTGTTGTGTTCAGCGCGGTAAAAATCGCCGGAGCTTGCTACTTACTGTATCTGGCATGGCAATACATAAAAAGTGACTTTAGCGCCGTACCACAGGGCCGTTTACCCACGATGCCAAACGCAAGAATTTTTCGTCAAAGTGTCATTGTTGAATTAAGCAACCCTAAGACTGCGCTCTTCTTTATCGCATTTCTCCCCCAGTTTGCCGATGGTAGTGCTGATACCTTCCATCAGCAGTTGCTGGTACTCGGGATCCTTTATACCCTTATTGCCTTATGTTGTGATTTGTTCGTCGCCACATTCGCAGGATGGCTGGGTCAGTGGCTGAGTCATCACCCCTCAGCCAGTCTCTGGCAGGACCGTATTTGTGCTGGTCTGTTAGGTGCATTGGGCTGCTATATTTTGTATCAGGAAAGTCAAAGTCACTTTGGTTAGTCTATTTGGAGAGCTGTTATGGCCTTATTTGCGCGACTGTTAAAAGCACTCAATTCTGAGGCAGCCCCCTGGCAAATTGCCCTTGCGATTGTGCTTGGTATGATTATAGGCCTTACCCCGCTAGTTAGCGTCCACAACCTATTGATATTGTTTTTAGTGTTAGTCCTGCGTGTAAATCTGGCAGCTTTTTTAGCCAGCTGGGCTGGTTTCAGTGTATTGGCATTGGCCATAGATCCGCTAATGATGATGCTCGGTGACAGTTTACTCAGCGCCCCTTCACTCCAATCCATCTGGACCACTTTATATAACCAGCAATGGGCAAGGCTGATGCAATTTAATAATACCCTCACTCTGGGGAGCCTCGTTATTTCGCTACTGATTGCACCGGTGTTATTTGTTGTGTCACGCCTGTTGGTCGTCCAGTACCGTCAGCGGGTGATGGTGTACGTCAATAAACTGAAGATTGTCCAGGCCTTCAAAGCCAGCAAGATATTCAGTATTTATCAGAAGCTGGAGGGCTAGTCATGAATAAGGTTTTTCGTTGGCAGGGTGTTGTCGCCTTTATTGTGCTATTGGGTTTATTGTATCTATTTAGCGCATTTTTATTGGACCGTATCGTCAAGTACGCAATTGAGTCCACGGCCAGTCAGGCCGTGGGTGCAGAGGTTAATGTCGGTGAGGTTAGCCATCGCTTTTCACCATTCGGGTTTACCCTCAGCAAAATCGAAATAACCGACCCAAGCGCCCCTGAAAATAACCAGCTGCAAATTGGTTCAGCCAGTGCTGAGGTGGATTTATTGCCGTTTGTTATGGGGAAGGTGATTATAGACGAGTTGATCCTCGATGAAGTGTTATTCCAGCAGCCCCGACGCACACCCGGTGAGGTATTCAGGGCGCCCGGCGAAACCGTGATTGACCAGTTTGCTCCTGAAGACATTGAACTGCCCAGCGTTGATGAAATCCTTGCTAAATCACCGCTCAGAACAACACAAGCCGCAGAGCAAGCTCAAGCTGCTTACCAACAGCACAAAGATGCGGTATCGCAGGCTTATGCCGCATTACCTGATAAAGCGCAATTAAAAGAGTATCAGGCGCGTCTCAAAGCCCTGCGTGAAACGGACTATAAAGACCCAGCAGCTTTGGTCAAAGCGAAGCAGGAATTTGAACAAATCAAAGCCCAATTGACTGAGGAAAAACAAAAATTCGACACATTTCAACAAACCTTAAGTGACGCGAAGGCCGATCTGACACCCAAAATTGCCGCACTGCGCGCCGCACCGGGTGAAGACTATGATTTGTTGAAGGGCTTAGTCGCCGGCGATGCGGCGGCATTTGGCGATATCACCGAAGCCGTGTTCGGAAACCAGGCCAGAAAATGGAGTGATACCTTATTTTCGGCACTGGACATCGTCGGTCCAATGCTGGCAAAGCGCAAACAAGAACAACAAGAAGCGGTCAGAGCCTCAGGCGTATTTTACACATTTAACGACGAATCTGGCTTGCCGGATTTATTAATTAAGCGCGCCAGAGTCAATATAAAATGGCAGCAACAAACCCTGCTATCAGATTGGTTCAATATCACTACTGACCACACTCAGCTGGGAGAGCCGACTCGCTTTGAAGTACGCTCTGAGTCATCCCCTTTATGGCAACATTTCGCAATTGATGGAACCTTGAGCTTGTTGGCCGACGGCGTTCATGGTCAGCAAAAGTGGCAACTGCAAGGCGTAGTGCTTGAGCAACTGGGACTCAGCAACAATCCAAAGCTAAGTGCATTACTGCAAACAGGCTTGCTATCTTCTAACGGACAACTGACTGTCGCGGCCAATGCCCTTGAAGGGGCTGGCGATATTCAGCTTTCACAGCTCACTATTGATGCCCAGGGCAGCAACAAATTAACCAATGCTATTGCGAGTGCACTTAATGACCTCAGCCTAGTCACACTGCGATCCGACATCGCCGGATCCTTGACCTCACCCTCGTTTGATTTGGCGTCGGATTTAGATAATCAGTTAGCAACTGCACTCACCGCAAGCTTAGGTTCAGAAGCCAAAGCAAAGCTGGAAAGATTACAACAAAGTCTGGATGAGCGAGCGGCAGCAACGCTAGGACCTACGTCACAAGGACTTACTCAATGGCTGGATTTTGAAACTGTGGCTAATGGAGACCTGGGTAACCTTGAAGAGATGTTGAAAAGTCAGATGCAAGATCAGCTTGATAAGAAAAAACAGCAGCTCAAAGATAAGCTCACCGATAAAATATTTGGCTGAAAGCCTGCCCCGAAAGGGGCTTACCTTTACCGACTCGCGCTGACCCGTTGGTGGATTTGTAGCGCAAGGTTATTTAGTCCGCCCCGCATGCCTTCGACTGCTGCAAGGTACCCCTGACCCTGAATCTCATGGGTGAAGCTCATGCGCTGATGCCATAGTTGTTGTGTGCCCTGACTTAACCAGACACTGGCTTGAATCAATACGCGGCCGTCTTCTGTGGGTAACATCTGTTCAATGCGTACTCTCAGGCTCTGTTCAGCGTTGTGGCTGGCTTGCATATACATCACCTCACCGGCAGCTACATTGAGGCCATCTAACAGAGCCAAACTGACATCCTGCTTTAACGTACTCCCCCACATATGGGTCTTGGCATAATACAGTACTCCTTCGCGCGTACGCATGACCAATGCAGGCTTCTGAAGATAGTCCGCTAACTCGACATGTTGCAGAACCACCGCTTGCTGAGATCCCTGTGATGGATAGTTATCAGGCATACCCGGATACAATTGATAGTAATGAATTTGTACGCTTGGGGCACTGCACGCAGACAGTAACAGACAAAATATGACAGCACTAATTCTCACGGGCACCTCCTGGCACGAGCTCATCACGAATATCGGTCGGGAACACCAAGCTGTTCGGCTGAATGCTCAATTGCTTTAATAGCGGCTGCAAATCAGCCAACGTCTGGTTGATGTTTTCCATCATCCTGTTTAACTCACCATTGCTCAATGAACCATCTGTGTAGGCCTGAGTGAGTTGAGCTATTCCTGTCAGAGCTTGAGTCAGTTTTTCTGCCATTGCACCTTCTTGTAGCTGCGCTACCAACGAATCCAGTTTTTTACCCGTCTGGTCGTACTGCTGCATGGTTGTGGAAATATCTGCCAGTGTGCGGGTTGCATCCTGGGTGAGGTTTTCCAGCGGTAATTGATTTAATTTATCCAGCAAGCCACTGACCTTTTGGGCGATTTGACTAAACTCGCCTGCCTGAGACGGAATAACCATATAAGAATCAAAATAACTGATATCGGTTATTCCGTCGGTTTCATAATGTTGCAATTCCATTACCTGTTTTCCGGTCAGCAAATTACCCGTGGTCAGAGAAGCGGCCATACCATTTCGCACCCAATGCTCAATTTGATTTTCCATCTGCATGCGACCATCCGCCGTATCAGGTAATCCAGCCATACCCGGGTAAAGCGCGACCAACACCGGAATTTGGTAATCACGCTCAAGCATTTTTTGCCCACCCGGCGTGGGCATATTAACCTGTTTAACTTTGCCAATTTCCAGGCCACGATATTCCACCGGCGCATCTTCACTCAGGCCTCGCACCGAATCGTTGATCAATACCACAAATTCAATCGACTGGTTGTAACGTACAGCTTGTGCCAATGGGCGGGTTGGGTATATATCAAAGGTGGCATTTTCCTTCACCGGTTGACCAGCATCTACTCCCGCAGGAACGGCGAATGAAACACCGTTGGTCAATAAGGTTTCCGCATTGCCGGTACGCAAATTAATGCCATCAGCATCCAGGGTAATATCTAAGCCACTGGCGTTCCAAAAGCGGGTGTTGGTGGTAACTAACTGATGATAAGGGGCATTGATAAACGCATTGTAATAGACGATTCGCTCTTCAAAATCGAAGTACACATCTTCAAATTTACCGACCGTTAGCCCTTTGTAAATGATTGGATCACCCTCTGAATAGGCAAACTTGTCGTCGGAGTTGAGGGTGATATGCAGGCCAGGCGTTCCTACCGGGGTAACCGGTGGCTCCTGCAACCCAGTAAACTGGTACTTTTCTACCTGCCTTTCACCTACCGACATCTCTATATAAGACCCGGATAACAGCGTATTCAGGCCGGTGATACTTTTGTGGGTAATGCGCGGGGATACTACCCAAAATTGTGAACCGTCCACTAAAAAGCGTTCTGTATTGGCTTTCATCTGGACCTTAACAATCACATGTTTGTTGTTGTCGCTCAGACTGACACTTGAAACCGTGCCGACATCCACATCGCGAATTTTGACCTTGGTCTTGCCCGGCTCGATGCCTTCTGCCGAAGTAAAGGTAATCGAAATCGTCGGCCCGATACTGCGATAGTGATCGTATAAAATCCAACCCGCGACACAGGCTGCAATCAAAGGAATCAGCCAAATCCAGGACAAACTTCGCTGAGGGGCAACATTGGCTGTATCAGTTTGCATGTTCATTTTGTACATCTTTCCAAAGTAACCGAGTATCAAAGGTGATTGCGGCCAGCATGGTCAGTATCACCACCAGACTAAACGCGACGGCAGCGGGCCCCGGATAAACTGTCATACTATCAAGTTGAATCAAACTCACCAGAATAGCCACCACAAAGACGTCGACCATGGACCAGCGTCCTATCGCTTCAACAATTCTGTACCATCGGGTTCTGGCTTGTTGGTTGCCTAGTAAATTCCATTGTACTGCCAAAATTAACCAACCCAGGATCAATAGCTTAACAATTGGTACAACGACGCTTGCTGCGACAATAATGCTTGCCACCACATAGGAGCCATCCTGCCATAGCAACCTGACTCCGCCAATGATGGTGCTGGGTTGTTCGTTACCCAACAATTGGGTGTTCATTATGGGTAACAGGTTGGCTGGTAAATATAAAATCACTGAGGTGAGTAACAATGCCCAACTAAATTGCAGTGAACGTGATCGGTGACGCGGTGTTAGTCGTGGTGGCTGAATATGGCGTTTCGCTAATTGCTGGTCCAATGCATACTGCAGTTGGTGTTTATCCAGATAATGTATCGCAGCCAACATGCACAGCGTAAAAAGCCCGTAGGCGATAAAACCGGACCCTAGGCTCAACTGTGCTAATTCAGACACTTTGATCAGGCTCACCAATACACCGAGTAAAAAAATTTCAGCCATGCACCATGGCAAAATGGCAAACAACACACGAAAAACCCGATCCAAGCCGCTGAGGTGCCGTTGGCTAATCACTGCGGCCTGTAAATAAATGATGCATGCCAGAACCAGCAAAGGGAATGCAATGACAGCCAATACCTGCAGTACCGCCAAAAAACCAAAATCCTGCTCTACCAATGACGTTGCACTGCTGAGCAGTGACATGGCATTTTCCTGACCCTGGCCATTTAGGCGCAGAAATTCAAAAGGAAGCGATACGAGCAATAGCACCAAAGCTGCCAATGCAAAGGCCAAACTGCGCTGATGGCCATTTATATGGTGTTTTCCCAACGAAGCGCCGCAGCGCGGACAACGTGCAGCATGCTTATGCGGTATTGCCGGCACACACTGACTCAAACCACATTCATAACATTCCAGTGGTTGGGTCTGTGCTGGTAAACTAGCCTGCGCGGTGATGGTTTTGGAATAAACTGACATACAGTCTCAACATACCTAACTTATTGATTTAAAGATAGTTGATAAATTGATTAGGTGAAAACGCAAAGCAGGTTTAAGAGATTTTTCTAAACATTCCCTAGGCTGTGCTGAATTTGTACAAAATATCGTTCAAAGCGTTTGACATTAGCGCCGTATACAGGCACACTTCGCACCCTTAAATTTTGACTGAAATCTTTTTGGGAGTTCTACCTTGGCTAACATCAAGTCTGCTAAGAAACGTGCGATTCAGGCTGAAAAGCGCCGCCAGCACAACGCGAGCCGCCGCTCCATGATGCGTACCTACCTGAAAAAGGTAGTGGCTGCCATCAAAGCTGGTGACAAAGAAAAAGCTAACGAAGCTTTTGCCAACGTTCAACCTATTCTGGATCGTTACGCGGCCAAAGGTTTGATCCATAAGAACAAAGCAGCTCGTCATAAGAGCCGTTTGTCTGCACAGATCAACGCTTTGAACTAAGCCTTTTGGCTTAAACAAAAAAGCGCCATTGGGCGCTTTTTTTGTGCCTGACGTATAAGTGTGACATACGCAGAAAAACGCTTTAACCTGTAAATCGAATAACTAAAGGAGTGTAGATTTGATTCGTTTCCTGTTTTTGTTGCCTCTGGTGTTATGTTTACTTTGGTTTCTATTTTTACGTTCACGCGGCTACAGTGTCGAACAGGGTAAACAGGGCTTTTTGTATATTCTGATTTTCAGCGGTGTCATCGCCCTCTTTTACTCGCTGCTATTATGGCTCACCCATATCGAGTAGTATTGAAGCGCAATAAAAAGCCGGCTCAATGATGCCGGCTTTTTTGTTCGTTAAGTTAGCCAACTAAGGCTAACAAAATTCCGGCCGCCACCGCCGACCCCAACACACCCGCGACATTTGGGCCCATTGCGTGCATTAACAGGAAGTTATGGGGGTTAGCCTCCAAGCCGACTTTATTTACCACTCGGGCAGCCATAGGCACCGCTGAAACACCTGCAGCACCGATTAAAGGATTGATCTTACCACCGCTAAGTCGGCTCATGATTTTAGCCATAATCACACCTGTCGCTGTGCCAATTGAGAAAGCTACTGCACCTAACGCCAAAATCCCGAGGGTTTCCGCCTGCAGAAACTTATCTGCCGACATTTTCGACCCCACTGCCAACCCCAAGAAGATGGTAACTACGTTGATAAGCTCATTTTGCGCAGTTTTACTCAGACGCTCCACCACTCCGGCTTCGCGCATCAAATTACCCAAGCAGAACATACCAACTAATGGCGTGGCCGTTGGCAGAAAAAGAATGGTCAACATCAACACAGCCAATGGGAACAGGATCTTTTCCCTTTGAGATACCGGGCGTAATTGTGCCATCTCAATTTTGCGCTCCCGCTCATTGGTGAGAGCCTTCATAATGGGTGGCTGAATGATGGGAACCAAAGCCATGTATGAATAGGCGGCAACGGCGATTGCTCCAAGCAGGTCTGGTGCCAGCTTGGAAGCCAGAAATATCGCCGTAGGACCATCAGCGCCGCCGATAATCGCTATGGCAGCGGCATCCTTGAGGGTGTATTCCAACCCTGGCACCATATTCAGTGCGATGGCACCAAACAAGGTCGCAAAAATCCCAAATTGCGCGGCAGCGCCGAGTAACAACATTCTTGGGTTTGCAATCAGCGCGCCGAAGTCGGTCATGGCACCTACGCCCATAAAAATCAGCAACGGAAAAACACCAGTTTCAATTCCAACAGCATAAATGTAGTGCAATACGCCTCCAGCCTCAGAAAAGCCCGCCAGAGGGATATTTGTTAATATGGCACCAAAACCTATGGGTAATAGCAATAATGGCTCGAACTTCCGGTTTATCGCCAGGTAAAGCAGGCCACATCCAACCCCAATCATGATCAATTGGCCAATCTCAAAGTTCGCCATTGCCGTGGACTGCCACAGGGTCATCAATTTATCCATGAGTTACCCCAACTGAATCAACGTTTGACCGGCCTGCACCGCATCGCCCTGAGTGATTAATACCTGACTTACGCTACCAGCCTGCGCCGCCCTGACCTCGGTTTCCATTTTCATCGCCTCAAGCTTGATGACAACTTGCCCCTCCTCGATTGCATCGCCGGGTTGCACCAATATTTGCACAATATTACCCGCCAATGGGGCGTTAATCGCCGCACTTGCTGACAAAGGTGTGGTATTGGTTGGTTGCTTAGATGACAGTGTCGCAGACGACTCACTGATATGTGTCAACTCACCACCGGCAGCCACCTCCACGTCATACACCTTGCCATCCACTCTAACCGCGTAGTGGCACGGTTGCCCCGATTGCGGCGCTTTAGCAGACGCAGACGTTGCTACGCTAGCTACATCCGGTGTCGGCTCAAATGCGGATGGATCGCCTCGATGCTGAATAAATTTGAGACCAACCTGAGGAAACAACGCATAAGTCAGCACATCATCAACTTTCTCCTGTGCAAGAGTAAGCTTGTGTTGCTTGGCCAACTCATCTAATTCCGCGGTGAGTTTGTCCATTTCATTATCAAGTAAGTCGGCTGGGCGGCAAGTGATGGCTTCCTGCCCCTCCAATACTCGAGCTTGCAACTCGCCATTGACTGGCGCAGCGGTTGCACCATATTCACCTTTTAAAACGCCGGCAGTCTCTTTAGAAATACTTTTATAGCGCGCGCCACTGAGGACATTGATTACCGCTTGGGTTCCGACAATTTGCGAAGTCGGAGTAACCAAAGGAATGTAGCCCAGATCTTCCCTCACCCTGGGGATTTCTTGCAATACCTCATCCAGCTTGTCTTCAGCCCCTTGCTCCCGTAACTGATTTTCCATGTTAGTCAACATACCACCTGGCACTTGGGCGACCAGAATGCGCGCGTCAACACCTTTAAGGCTACCTTCAAACTGCGCGTACTTTTTCCGTACATCACGAAAGTAAGTGGCAATCTCACTCAATTGGTTAAGATCCAACCCAGTGTCCCGTGGCGTTCCTTGCACAATTGACGCTATCGTTTCTGTCGCAGTGTGACCGTATGTCATGCTCATTGGCGAGATGGCACAATCAAGCATATCGATGCCAGCATCAATGGCTTTTTGATAGGTCGCAGTGCTAAGCCCTGTCGTCGCGTGGCATTGCATTGCAATCGGCACACTCACCGTGTCTTTTAAGCGCGAGATCAACTCCTCGCCGTCATAGGGGTTGAGTAGACCGGCCATATCTTTGATGCAGATAGAGTGCACACCCAAATCTTCTAATTGTTTTGCCATGTCTAACCACAACGCCAGATTGTGCACCGGGCTTACCGTGTATGACATGGTACCTTGCGCATGAGCACCCACTTTTATCGCTGCTGCCACCGCCGTTTTTAAATTTCGTACATCATTCATGGCATCGAATATTCTGAACACATCGATACCCGTCGTATGCGCGCGTTCCACGAAGCGCTCGACAACGTCATCAGCATAGTGACGATATCCCAGCAGGTTTTGACCACGAAGCAACATTTGCTGGCGCGTATTAGGCATCGCCGCTTTAAGCAATCGTAGCCGTTCCCAGGGATCCTCACCTAAATAACGGATACAAGCATCAAATGTCGCCCCACCCCAGGATTCTACCGACCAATAACCGGCCTCATCTATCTGCTTCGCTATGGGCAGCATATCTTCGGTACGCATACGCGTCGCCAGCAATGATTGGTGCGCGTCACGTAGTACCAATTCGGTAATGGCAAGTGGCTTAGTCATGTTGGTTGTCCTTTCTGAATTGATGCACGGCTGCACTGATGGCCGCCACGACGGTTGATGATGGCTCGTTAGTCTTTACAGCGGGTTGCTGTGGCACTGGGGTGGTGTCCGGAAAGCGTTCAACAAGCTTTCGTAACAGGCTCATCGCTGCAATAAGCAATGAAAGAAACGCAAACACCACCGTCATACCAACCAGCATTAACCAAGCTGATTCTTGCACCAACGCAAGGATATGATCCGTCATTTTAGATCCAGGTGATTTTTCAGGTTGTGCATAGTTATCACGCAAATATGCGAACTTCAACGTCAAAATGCATAAATAATCAGATAAAACGCGCAGTTATGCACATTTAGTATAACTATCCGCCACTGATTAACAGTTTATTTACAGAAAGACCGATTAAGAGCCAGAACATAGCGTGATGATTCGTCACGAAAAAATCGCACAATGAAGGCGCAGTGTATTTGCGGAGAATGACCAGTTGAGAGAAAGCTTTGACCAAACGCAACGCTGCCGAAGCTATCATTATGCCCAAGTTTCCATGATGTTCCCTCAAGGCCACACACAAATGGGTATGGAAGCCATTTGAACATCTTTGATAGCCTAGGAAGCCGGTGAGCTAAACGGAGGTAGCGAATAAAAGTGCGTTAAAATTCGCTCCCGACGAATTTTTCGAACCTGAGGAGGTTCTCACCCCTAAACGCATAAACAAAAAAGCCCCGCACAAGTGCAAAGTATCCTTCGAAGATGATTACTGGATGGTAGAAAGGATTATGAGGTGCTTTCCATGCACCTCACCCTGGAGGGCCGCACTCAAAAGGTTCCATAGCCACTAGAGCATCGTTGATGGCTTAAGAAGCCGGTGAGCTAAACGGAGGTGGCGAATAAAAGTGCGTTAAAATTCGCTCCCGACGAATTTTTCGAACCTGAGGAGGTTCTCACCCCTAAACGCATAAACAAAAAAGCCCTGCACAAGTGCAAAGTAGATCGGAAGAGCGTCGTGTAGGGAAAGAGTGTAGACGAG
>CAXQZJ010000178.1:0-12448 GCA_964228145.1 Alteromonadaceae bacterium
TAATCGCTTTATTAGCGCGTGTGAGCACGCCATTTTTTCCAACCGCGGTGTTGTAGTCGGCTTGTTCGTACTGGTTACGCTGTTTTTAGGCTACCAGGCGTCCCAGCTAAAACTCGATGCCTCTTTTACCAAGAATATCCCGCTGAATCACGAGTACATGCAAAACTACACCAAACATCAAAAAGATTTTGGTGGTGCTAACAATGTGCTGGTGTCGGTGTGTGATACTAATCAAACGATTTTTAATCAGAATTTCTTTGACCGCTTAAAAAGTGTTCACGACGAAATTTTCTTTAGTCCTGGTGTTGATCGCGCGCAGGTAGTCTCGTTATTTGCGCCATCAACGCGTTTTACTGAAATCGTTGAAGGGGGATTTTCTGGTGGGCCTGTCATTCCATCGGACTTCGATTCGTCTCGCCCGCAGGATTTAAACAAGGTACGGGACAATGTTGTAAAAGCGGGCATTGTCGGCCGCCAGGTATCTGACGATTTTACCTGTGCTATGGTCACGGCCAAGCTGCTCGACATTAATCCCGAAACGGGTGAACAACTCAATACCATCGAATTCGCAGAACGGCTCGAAACACAAGTTCGTGAAAAATACGAAGATGACAGCATTTCAATTCACATCATTGGCTTTGCTAAAATGGTCGGTGATGTTGCCAATGGTGCAAAGGGCGTATTGTTATTCTTTGCTATTGCCATCGCAATTACCGGCGTCATGGTATTCCTGTTCTCTAAATCATTGCAAAAAACCTTTTTAGCCCTGACCTGTTCGATCGTATCAGTGGTATGGCAAATGGGTTTGTTAACAGTTTTGGGCTTTGGCCTAGACCCTATGTCCATCTTAGTGCCTTTCTTGGTCTTCGCTATCGGTGTCAGCCACGGCGTACAAATGATCAACGCGGTCGGCAAAGGGGTGCGACGCGGTCTCACCGTAGAAAAAGCGGCGCAGTTTGCCTTTACCAGTTTACTGGTGCCTGGTGGTATCGCTTTGCTGTCTGATACTGTTGGCTTCCTGACTCTGCTGGTGATCGATATCGGTATTATTCGCGAACTTGCGATTACGGCGAGTTTAGGGGTTGCGGTTATAATTCTAACTAACCTGATACTACTGCCAGTATTGATGAGTTACATCAAACTGGGGGATCATTATAAGGCTAAGTTTGAAGGTAAGGAGATTAAAACCAACCGCTACTGGCGGGCTATGTCGACGGTTGCGCAGCCTAAGCCTGCAATCATCATTATTTTGGTCACTCTGGGATTATTTGCGGTTGGATTCTGGCAGGCAGATAAGATGAAAATTGGTGATCTTCACGCAGGAGCACCTGCGCTGCATGAAGACTCCCGTTACAACCAGGATACTTTTCTGATTACCGATAAGTACGCCATCAGTGTTGACTACATTTCTGTGTTGGTTGAAGCAACTCCGAATGCCTGTACCTCTCATTCAATCATGAGTGCCATTGATGACTTCCAGTGGAGAATGGAAAACGTTGAAGGCGTAAACTCGGCGGTTAGTTTGGCTTCAATTGCTAAAACAGTGAATGCTGGCTACAACGAAGGTAACCCGAAATGGCGTGTGTTGCCGCGTAATCAACAGACATTGGTACAAGCGATTGCACGTGTTCCGACTACTTCGGGTCTGTTAAATGGCGATTGCTCGGTGATGCCGGTTATTTTGTTTTTGAATGACCACAAGGCTGAAACTATCGAGCGAGTGGTAGATGCAGTGAAATCCTACCGTACCGATTACCAAAGCGAGGATCTCAAGTTTCAGCTAGCGTCGGGGCCGGTGGGTGTTATGGCGGCGACCAACGAAGCGGTGAGTGATGCCCAGGATCCGATGTTATGGTACGTATTTGGCGCCGTTATCTTACTGTGTCTGTTGAGCTTCCGCTCGTTGCGAGCAACCCTGGCAGTGGTATTACCCTTGTATGTGGTATCAGTATTAGCGCAAGCGCTGATGACTAAATTACAAATTGGTCTGACTGTCTCGACCTTGCCGGTGATTGCGTTAGGTGTTGGTATAGGTGTGGATTACGGTATTTATATCCTGTCGACCATGAACGCCAAACTTAAGCAAAACATAGATGTGAAAGAAGCCTATTTGCTGGCGCTACAGGAACGAGGCAGCGCTGTATTGTTTACCGGTATTACCCTGGCAATCGGAGTGAGTACCTGGGTATTCTCAGCGCTTAAGTTCCAGATGGATATGGGCATTTTGCTGACCTTTATGTTCATCGTCAACATGCTCGGAGCTGTGATTGTGCTACCTGCGTTAGCCGCGTTATTCTGGCGTAATCAGCACAAAAAGCGTCACGATCAGCACCAGAACTGAACAGTGTAAAGATAAACTACCAAAAGGCCGCGACGCGGCCTTTTTTTTTACTTCTCTTGCAGGCCAGAATTCGAGACAATATAAAAACACCTTAATTGTCAAACTCTTGCTGCCCTCTGCTAGACTAGTCAGTAGGCAGGTCGCAAAACGGATTAATAAATGGCAATCGCACATACTTCTTCGGTAATACTGGATAATGTTCACCAACTTATTCAAAAGAAAGTCGACAAAAATCAGGCTGCACTGGTTACTCAGTTCGCAGATATCTTATTCAGTAATATCGCCAAAGAAGATTTGGAAAATCGTAACGATAGTGACCTGTATGGTGCTACGTTAAGTTTATGGAACAAATTCAGTGTTTATAATGGCAAAAAGCCATTAGTAAATGTTTTTAACCCCGAAGTGGAAACCCACGGTTGGACATCCAGCCATACGGTGGTTGAAATTATCGTCGACGACATGTCATTCCTGGTCGACTCAGTGCGTATGTCACTTAATCGGCTGAACATTTCTACGCACCTGTTATTGCATAGTCCTATTGAGTTATACCGTAACAACAAACATCAGGTTGAGCGTTTTGTTGATCACGGTGAAACCCAGGAAGACTCCTGTAAACAGACTATTTTCCTGATTGAGATCGACCACCAGAGTTCAAAGCAAGCGCTTAAAGCGATTACCGATGAATTGTTGTCCGTGGTTGAAGAGATATCCTTGACCGTCAGTGACTGGCAGGACATGCGTGAACGACTGCTGGATATTATTGCCGACTATCCTCAGCAGCCAATGCCGGCTGGCGACGCGGAACGTCAGGAAACACTGCAATTTTTAAAATGGGTGGCAGACAATAACTTCACGCTGATGGGCTACCGTAGTTATCAGTCAAAGGCTATTGAAGGGGATTATCGTTGGGTACCTGATGAAAAATCCAGCTTAGGCCTGATGAAGCGTTCGATGTCACAACGTGATCGTTTATTATCAAACATTCCATTGTCTGCGCGAGAAGAAACGCTCAGCCATAATCCTTTAATTTTGACCAAAACAAATTCTAAATCCCGGGTGCACAGAAATGCCTACATGGATTACATTGGGATTAAGCGTTTTGACGAGCAGGGTCGGGTAATTGGCGAAGACCGTTTTATCGGTTTGTATGCGGCAACATTCTACAATCGAGGCGTGTCTGAATTACCTATTCTCAGTAAGAAGATTGAACGGGTCTGCCAACAGTCCGGTTATCCTAAAAATACCCATGCCCACAAAGCGTTTCTGAATATTTTAGAAACCTACCCGCGTGATGAGTTGCTTCAAGCCAGAGAACATGAATTGGAGCAAATAGGTACCGGTATCCTGCAAATGCAGGAGCGGGGTATTTCACGGTTGTTTGTGCGACGTGATCCCTTTGGCCGATTCTTCTCCTGTATGGTGTTTGTACCTCGTGAACGCTATAACACCCAATTGCGAATTGACACACAACGGCAATTAGCCAAAGCCTTTGGCAGCGACCGCGAAGTTGAGTTTACAACTTTCTTCTCGGAATCCGTATATGCCCGCACTCACTACATCGTTCGGGTCAAAAATAACAATGTGGAAATTGATGTGAAGGAAATTGAAAATAACCTCATCGAGCTGTCAAAAGGCTGGAACGATAAACTCAGTGCAGCACTAACCTCGGCACACGGCGAAGCGGGTGGTAAGGTCCTGGACAACCGTTACGGCAACGCGTTTACCCGCAGTTATAAAGAGCATAATCTGCCAACCACAGCAGTGGTTGATATCGACAAGGTCGAGGGCCTTAACGACGATAAAACCCTGGATATGTTGTTTTATCGCCCACTGGAAGAGAGTAATAGCAGTGAAGCGGTGAAGTTAAAGTTATTTCATCTTAATTCACCGATTCATTTGTCAGATGTGTTACCGATGTTGGAGAACTTTGGTCTGCGGGTTATCGATGAAAGTCCATACCAGGTAAAAACCGCCGATGGCAAAGTGAGCTGGATTATGGATTTTTCCATGTTGCACAAAAGCAGTGGCAACATGAGCCTCGATCGAGCACAAAGTTTATTCCAGGACGCGTTTTCTAAAGTTTGGAATGAACAGTTAGAAGACGATGCATTCAATCGACTGGTGCTTGGGGCTGGTATGCCCGGTCGTACAGTGACCATTTTACGGGCCTATGCCAAGTACATGCGTCAAACTGGTAGCTCGTTCAGTAAGGATTACATAGCCCGAACTCTGGATAGCTATCCAAAAATCGCCAAGCTGCTCACCTCTGTTTTTGACTTACGCTTCAATCCGTCTATTAAACGCAGCGATAAGAAAGTCGATGATGCGATTGGCAAAATTAAGCAAGAACTTGAAAACGTCAATAATCTGGATGACGACCGTATTATTCGTCGTTATCTTGACATGATCATGGCCACCTTGCGGACCAACTTTTATCAGGCTGCAGATAACGGTGAGGACAAGTCATATGTCAGCTTTAAGATATTACCTGAGCTGATTCCTGAGATGCCGCTTCCGTTGCCGAAGTTCGAAATTTTCGTTTACTCGCCGCGGGTCGAAGGCGTGCATTTACGTGGTGGTAAAGTGGCACGGGGCGGATTGCGTTGGTCAGATCGCCAGGAAGATTTCCGTACTGAAGTGTTGGGCTTAGTCAAAGCCCAACAAGTCAAGAACACGGTAATAGTACCAGTAGGTGCCAAAGGCGGTTTTGTATGCAAAAAACCACCAACAGAAGGTGGTCGGGCAGCGTTCTTTGAGGAAGGCAAAGCCTGTTACCGTATCTTTATTCGCAGTTTATTGGATATCACAGACAATATTGTCAATGGCGAAATCGTACCACCGAAAGATGTAGTTCGACTGGACGAAGACGATCCTTATTTGGTCGTTGCTGCTGATAAAGGCACAGCGACATTCTCAGATATCGCCAATGGTATTTCAGAAGAATATGGTTTCTGGATGGGAGATGCCTTTGCGTCAGGTGGCTCAGTAGGTTACGACCATAAAGGCATGGGCATCACAGCCCGTGGTGGTTGGGAATCGGTTAAGCGCCACTTCCGTGAGATGGGTGTCGATTGCCAGACAACTGATTTTACGTGTGTAGGTGTCGGCGATATGGCCGGTGATGTGTTTGGTAACGGTATGTTGTTATCAGAACATACTCGCTTGATTTGTGCGTTTAACCATTTGCACATCTTCTTTGATCCGGATCCCGATGCGAAAAGTAGTTACGCGGAACGCAAGCGCTTGTTCGAAAACCCCCAGCTAAGCTGGGAAGACTATGATAGCAAACTGATTTCGAAGGGCGGTGGCGTTTTCCACCGAAGTGCCAAATCCATTAAATTAACCCCTGAAATGAAAAAGTGGTTAGGCACCAGCCAGGCAACCATGACGCCCAACGAGCTGATTAAGAACGTGCTGAAAATGCCGGTTGATTTGCTGTGGAATGGTGGCATTGGTACTTATGTGAAGTCATCCCGCGAATCTCATGCTGAAGTCGGGGATCGTGCTAATGACGATTTACGCGTAAACGGCAAAGAGGTGCGTGCCAAAATTATCGGTGAAGGTGGAAATCTGGGTCTGACCCAGTTAGGCCGGATTGAATATGCCGCCAATGGAGGCCGAATCAATACAGACTTTATCGATAACGTCGGCGGGGTCGATTGCTCGGATAACGAAGTCAATATCAAAATATTGCTCAACACCTTGGTTAATGATGGTGAGCTCACGGTCAAACAGCGTAATAAACTGCTTTATGACATGACCGATGATGTTGCATCTATCGTGTTAGAGGATTGTTATCGTCAAACCCAGTCAATTTCCGTGACCCACTTAGGTGGCGTGTCCATGTTAAAAGAAGAATTACGCTTCATTCATGGTTTGGAAAAAGAGGGTTATCTGAACCGTGAGTTGGAATTTATCCCTTCCGATGATGAGATCTCAGACCGTTTAGCCA
The DNA here is from genome assembly GCA_964228145.1 of Alteromonadaceae bacterium. GTDB lineage: Bacteria > Pseudomonadota > Gammaproteobacteria > Enterobacterales > Alteromonadaceae > Pseudobowmanella. The sequence continues at coordinate 6,294 of CAXQZJ010000178.1, forward strand.
AGGGTATGGGCCTGACCCGACCGGAATTATCCGTGTTGACTGCCTATGGCAAAATGGTCCTGAAAGAAAAGTTAGCAATCCCGCAAATCACTGATAACCCCTATCATGGCCGCATGTTGCCGCAAGCGTTTCCTGATGTACTGCGTAAAAAGTATGCAGAGCAAATGGAAAAGCACCCGCTGCGCAGTGAAATTATTGCCACAAAATTGGCCAATTGCATGGTCAATGACATGGGTATGAACTTTATTCATCGTTTGCAGGAGGAAACCGGTGGGACACTACCTGAAATAGCTGAAGCTTACTCCATCGTAAAAGGCGTATTCGGTGCCCATCAATTAATCGAATCTATTGAAGATTTGGACAATCAGGTTGATGCGAATGTGCAATTAGGTATGTTGAACCAAATCCGCCGTAATATGCGTCGATCGGTCCGTTGGTACCTAAGGCATGGCAATAAGGGTCAGGATATTCAGACTGCCATTGATTTCTACTTGCCTGCCTGCGAAGACTTATTGGCCAACGTCGAGCACTACCTGATGGAAGAAGAGTATGCGGGGTTGGTCAAGGACAGTGAGAAACTCATTAAACGCGGCGTGCCCAAGGCACTGGCATTCAAAGTTGCGTGTCTGAGTACCTTATTCTCTGCATTTGACCTGGCTCAGGTTGCAGAAACTGAAAACGCTGATCGGGCCAAGGCTGCAAGCATTTACTTTAAATTAGGTCATCAGCTTGAAATCCATTGGTTCCTGGAACAAATAAATAATCAGGATGTCGCCAATCACTGGCAAGCTTTGGCTCGCGCTTCGTACCGCGAAGAGCTTGATTGGCAACAACGTTCATTAACCACAGTGTTATTGCGCTATGGAAAAGACAAGTCAGATACAGATACAATCCTGTCCGAATGGATGGAGGCTCATCAATCCTTGCTGGAACGTTGGACAAGTATGATGTACGAGTTTAAAACCAGCACAACCCATGAATTTGCCAAGTTCTCAGTGGCACTTCGTGAACTGATGCTACTCAGTGTCAACTGCCACTAAGTAGCACACTATTTGATAAGCCTCGGCAACTGCCGGGGCTTTTTATTATCTGGAAAAGAGGAAACCCTGTGTACGGTGCACTTAAAAATATATTGTTTCAGCTCGATGCGGAACGTTCTCACGATTTAACGTTAAACACATTAAAACGTACTCAACACAATTTCTTATCTTCTTTCTACCAGCAGCGGTTACCTTCAAAACCGGTGAGCGCATTTGGATTAACATTCGACAATCCGGTCGGTTTGGCTGCGGGCTTAGACAAAAACGGTGAGTGCATTGATGCGTTTGCAAAAATGGGTTTTGGCTTTATTGAAGTAGGCACGGTGACACCTAAACCGCAACCTGGCAATGAGAAGCCTCGATTATTTCGCTTGCCTGAGGCGCACGCGATTATTAATCGCATGGGTTTTAACAACAAGGGTGTCGATTACTTGGTCGAACAGGTCAAGAGGGCAGAGTATCGCGGCGTTCTGGGTATTAATATTGGCAAAAATAAACAGACGGAAGAAAAAGATGCCCTCAAGGATTATCTCATCTGTTTACACAAAGTTTATCTTCATGCTGATTACGTCACGATTAATATTTCCTCACCTAACACACCAGGTCTGCGAAACCTTCAACATGGAGAGGCGTTGACCGAATTACTGACCGGGATTAAACAAGCTCAAGCCGAACTTTGTCAAAAACACGGAAAGTATGTGCCTGTGTTGGTCAAGATTGCGCCGGATTTATCCGATCAGGAACTGGCCGACATGGCAGCGGTATTTATAAAAACTCAAATAGATGGGGTAATCGCCACCAATACTACCTTGGATCGTGACGCAGTGAAGGGCCTTAAACACGCCGATGAAACAGGTGGATTATCAGGTTCAGTGTTGACTGCCCGTAGCCAACTGATCGGTGAAAAACTCATTGCTTTGTTAGACGGTGCTATGCCGGTGATCGGGGTAGGGGGCATTGATAGCGCCGCGGCAGCCAGAGCGAGGATCGAAGCGGGATCGCCTTTGATCCAAGTGTATTCTTCTTTGATCTATAAAGGACCAAACTTGATCCGTGAGATCGTGGAGTCTTTATAACGATCTAATGTAAAGACTTAAAAACGAGAATTAATTATTCCTTTTAAAACAGGATGTTAGCGTTAAGCTGTCAAAGACGCTGCAAAGACACACTAAATGGAATAATTATGCTTCAGCCAAGTAAAGACTGGTGTTGGTATTACGATAAGACTCAGGATTGTCTGGCCATTGCGCTGTCTGACGATATGGTTTTTATGACGCCATATGGGGAGCGTCGGTTGATTGCCGGTGCGAAGGTTGAGCAGGGATTCAGTTTAGAGGACATGCAGTTTTACATCCAGACAGCGGAAAAACTGCAGGCTCATGTGAGTGAATTTAGTCCTGCCCAACTGACGCAAATTGCCTTAAATGCTACGGCAGTGAATAAGTTCTACAAACCACAAATGCCGAAGAGCTGGTTTTTTAATCGTCAAGGCTATAGCGGTGTGTGTCATGGCTTGGCAATTTTAGAAAATATCGACGGGTATGGTGTGTTTTTGCAGGTTGATAGTGATGAGCATGCCAGCCTGTGCATGCTGGTGAGTCCGTCGATGCAGTTGGATCAGCAAAAGCAGATGAAGCAGTTTGAAGTCATCAAGGTAATGAACGATTACCTGTACCCCTATCTGGAGATGGATGAGGGGTTAAAATACGCCTGAGTAAACTAACCAAACGGCGCAATTTACCCTGCAATAGGGTATAATCAGGCCATTCGTTTTGTGGCTTGGCCACCTCACTGTGTTACTAAGGTTACTGTGTTTCTTACCATTACCGCCGCTAAAGGACTCGAAGACGTCCTGCAAGCTGAATTAAGTCAACTTTGTCCTCACCTTGAATTTCAATTAAAGCCCGGCCTGGTGCAAGCTGACGCGACGCTAGAGGATATGTATTTTATTGCCTTGCATTCGCGTTTGGCCAATCGGGTACTGGTTAAGGTTGCCGAAGGTGCCGTGACTTCCGCAGATGAACTCTATCGTTTAGCTGAGAGTATTGACTGGCCATCTATGTTTCCGGTCAATGCCAGTTTCGCGGTCGATTTCAGTGGTACGGATAAAGTTATCAGAAACACCCAATTTGGTGCCTTAACGGTCAAAGATGCCGTAGTAGACAGCTATTCCCGAAAAGTTGATGATCGTCCATTTGTGGACAAACAAGCTGCAGATTGGCGCATACACGTTCGGCTACACCGACAGCAAGTCCAACTGTTTTTGGATATGGGAGCAGGTAGCCTGCACCAACGGGCTTATCGACAGCAAACTGGCGATGCGCCGATTAAAGAACATTTAGCGGCAGCCATGCTTATTCGCAGCGGTTGGAGCAGTCATCAAAGCATGCCTTTATACGACCCTATGTGTGGCTCCGGTACAATCGCGATAGAAGCGGCACTGATGGCGTCTAATGTCGCGCCTGGGTTGCGCAGAATACGCTGGGGCTTTGACTATTGGCAGCAGCATGATGAATCCGTATGGAACCAGATTAAACAACAAGCAGAAGAGGCGGTAATACACCCTGAAGTAAGCATTTTTGCATCAGACACTGATGCCAAAGTCATCGAGGCTGCTAAACAAAATGCAGAGGCCGCAGACGTGGCAGAGCTAATACATTTCAAGGTTGCTGACGCCACACAGGCTATTGCACCTTGTGAGCAGCCCGGGTTCGTCGTTTCCAACCCACCCTACGGGGAGCGACTTGGGGAACTGGCCAGTTTGCTGCCCGTATTTGAACAGTGGGGCCGTCAACTTAAAGCTCACTATGCCGGTTGGCAGCTTGCCTTATTGACATCAAATCGAGACTTGTTGCGCCAGCTTAAATTGGGTTCTCATAAACAGTACAACCTAATGAACGGTAAATTAGCTTGTCAGCTGGTTTTGTACAGCATGGATGAACGCAACTGTGAGGAGCGTGAAGCCCGTACCAACAATGATTTTGCCAATCGATTGAGCAAAAACCTGGCCAGAATGAAGAACTGGATTAAACGTCAGGATACCGATTGCTATCGCGTTTATGACGCAGATCTACCTGAGTACAATGTGGCGATTGACCGTTATCAGGATTGGGTGGTGGTAAACGAGTATGCGGCGCCTAAAAATGTACCGGAAGCTAAGACCCGCCAGCGTTTAATGGAAGTGGTCCAGTCATTGCCTCAGGTAATGGGTGTCGCTGCGGCTAACATCGTCGTGAAAGTCCGCGAGCAACAAAAGGGCACGAGGCAATATCAAAAACTTGACCAGAAAAAAGACATGCTGGAAGTGTATGAAAATGGTGCAAGATTTTGGGTTAACTTACATGACTATTTAGACACAGGTCTGTTCCTGGACCACCGGATTACCCGGCAACTGGTGCAGCAGCGTAGCCGTAATAAAGAAGTCTTAAATTTGTTTTCTTATACCGGCAGCGTATCGGTTCACGCAGCTCTGGGAGGCGCACGACGTATCACCACAGTCGATATGTCAAAAACCTATCTTGAATGGGCGAAAAAGAATTTCACCCTGAATAAACTCAGTGGTGCCTACAAATTTGAGCAGGCGGATTGCCTTAATTGGCTTAAACAGGATAAGGCGCACTACGATCTTATCTTTATCGACCCACCGTCGTTTTCCAATTCAAAGCGAATGGACACGACCTGGGATGTTCAAAGGGATTACCTGGCATTACTGGCAGACGCCAAGCAACGCTTGTCCTCTGGCGGTGAGATTATTTTCTCGAATAACTTACGTAAGTTTAAATTCGACACTGAGGCGGTTGAAGCATTGGGTTTTGCGATAGAGGATTGGTGTCAAAAGACCTTGCCTGAAGATTTTAAGCGCAATCCGCGTATTCACCATTGCTGGTTATTGGTCAATAAGGATTAACCTGATGTGGGTGTTGTATAGCACTGATGGGTGCCACTTATGTGATCAGGCAATGGCGTTGTGCCATCAAGCTGGTATTGAGCCAGAAGTCGAAGACATCGCCCTGAATGATGAATTATTTGCCCGGTACGGTGTACGTATACCAGTACTAAAAAGCCGTTCGAGCGACCGTGAATTGGGTTGGCCGTTCGATTCTTTTCAATTAGCTGAGTTTATCAATGAGTAGTTTGCTGCAGTTAAAAAATGCCAGTCTGAGTTTAGGCCATCCTCCCTTGCTGGATGGCATTGACCTTGTCATTCAGCCTCAGGAACGTATTTGTCTGGTCGGCAGAAACGGCTGTGGTAAGTCCACACTGTTAAAGGTCATTGGCGCAGATATGGCCCTCGACGATGGTCACAGAATTGTTTCTGCTGAGATTAAAATTGCCCGCCTGGAACAGGACCCACCATTATCTGTCGATAAAACCTTGTTTGATTATGTTGCTGAGGAATTGGCTGAAGTCGGACAGTTATTGAGTGATTATGCGGCGCAAAGCCTGATTGTGGTGAATGACCACAGTGATGCGCAAATGGCGAAATTAGAACGCTTGCAGCAGCAACTGGACCATCACAATGGTTGGCAACTGGAGCAACAAATACAGCAGGTGTTGACCCAACTTAAGCTCGACGGTCAAGCGCGATTGAGTACGCTGTCTGGGGGATGGCGCCGCAAAGCCGCGCTGGCACGAGCGTTGGTCAGAAATCCCGATATTCTGTTACTTGATGAGCCGACCAACCACCTGGATATTGAATCAATTATTTGGCTGGAGCAATTCCTAAACAGTTTCCCCGGAGCTGTGGTGATTGTCTCCCACGATAAGATGTTCTTGGATCACGTGACGAACCGAAGTATAGAAATTGTGCTTGGACGTATCTACGATTTTAATAAACCATATTCCCAATACCTAGTATTGCGCGAAGAGCTAAAAGAACAGCAGCGGAACGCCCAAAAAAATCAGGAGCGACAGATTCAACAGACAGAGAAGTTGATCGAAAAATTTCGCGCTAAAGCCTCTAAGGCCTCTATGGCTCAATCACTGATCAAGAAATTGGATCGAATTGACCGAATCGAGGTAGATGAAGACGACACCTCGGTGATGAAATTGCGTTTTCCGGTTTCTGTGACTCCTGGTAAAGTAGTCGTGGAATTACACGGGTTGAGCAAGTCG
>CAXQZJ010000179.1:0-51850 GCA_964228145.1 Alteromonadaceae bacterium
CGATCTGACTGTTTATATTAGGTTGTGTGGCTGTGGTTAGCGATTAACCGGCCGGTGTTAGCACATCTAGCAGGTAGGTTATGTCATGCTCCGTAATATATACTTGGATTGCAGCTTTAATTGCGTGTCGATGACTGGAAATTTTGCTGATCGCCAGATGGGTTGGCACGGATAATAGCGTCTGGCTAACGGTATCTTTAGGGAAATATACCTGCATCTGGGTGGTGGGAGCGGCGTACGAAAGTAAATAATCGGTACGCTCTCGGGTAAACATACTGACTGCGCTTAATGCATTGGGCAAGTCGACAAAAACGTAGCCATCAGCGATTAGCCTGGCCCGTTCTCCGTGATAATCAAAACCGCGGATAGCGGAAATACTCCCTGGTGTTGTCTGGCCTCGATGACCGTAGAGTTTTAACTCCAGTAATGTATAAGGAGGGTCGACAAACTCCACAAAGCGCCGTACTGCAGGGGTTGATTTGATATTAATTGTCATATCAATGTCGCCTGACTCAATTAATTTGAATATTCTGGCGGGCGGAGCACAGGTCGGTGTCACTTTAAACTCAGGTAAAAGAGTACGCACAGTATCAATAGCAAAGCCTTCACATTCTCCAGTTTGTGGATTTATGACGACATGCGGAGGGAAAATAAGCAAACCCAGCGATATTTCAGGCTGAGTGTCAGGCGGATTAAGTGCCGATAAGATTGCAGCAAGCAGTAACGAAAACATCCTGTTCCTACGCTAAGTGAAATCTATCTTGGATAGTAAATAAAAAAAGCAAAAATAACAAAAAAGGGCCGTGGCCCTTTTTTAAAGACTGTTAAAAACTGACTTTGAGTAGTTCAATGTTCTTGTCAAAGGTCAGGGTCTTTAACTCACCCTTGCCTTCAATATTGATTGTATTGACCTGCTGAGGCCAAATTTCTCGCAGTGCATTGTGGCGTATAGCCAACCCTTCGAGGTTGTCTACCTGAGCGGTTTCCTGATAAACCCAAAAGAACTTACCATCGATTTCGTGGCCGACCAGGGTAAGCGGTAGCACTTCCCCTTCAGACTCCATAAAGAAGCGCTCAGTCACATATTCGGCAAAGGCTTGTTGGCTGCTCGGCTCACCAATGATGTCATGCTGCTTTTTAAAGATTTCTGCCATCGCATGTTCTGCATCATGGATGTAAAAGCGGTGCATGACTTCAATATTCTGGGTACGAGGGTTAAACAAGACCTGAGTGAAGGCTGACTTTATTTGATGTGCTACCGCACTGCCGGCTATCACCAGCAGTAAGGTAGCGGTCAAAACTTTGCGTAACATTACTGCTCGCTTTGCTCTGTATCAGTTTTTTCCTCTTCGTCCTTGTCTGATTTCAGCTTAGTTTTGCTGTCTTGCATCAGATCCCGACCTGTCAGGCTGCTAGAACGGCTGCCTTTATAGGTTTCTAAACGAGAAGGAATGATTTGACGTGGATAATGGTTATTATGCACGTCGGTATCGGCAGTTTCCCAGTGAGGATCAACAACGACACTCTGCAATTCTTTTTCTTTGTCGGTAACAATCAACTTGCTAACGAACTTGTCGTTTCGACGCCAGATTTCAGCAGGAATATACATTTCTTCCTGGCTACCGTCTGTGTAGCTTAATTGCAGAATGATCGGCATCACCAAGCCACCTTTGTTGCTAAAGTCGAGAACATAGTAGTTCTTGTCTTCCCGCACTGCGCGCTCTAGAGCTTCGCGCTCCCAGTCTTTCAGACCTTTCAGGTAGCTTTGATACTTATTGCGTTCTTTATTGGTCACTGTCCAACGATCATTTTCGTCATGGAAGTCGCGGATGTCCGGATTTCTGTCGATCCACAACTCACGGCCCTCTTGCTTATTGCGAATGACAGTAAGCGATTGCGGCTTATCGAGCTCTTCCTGACGAAGACGTGGATAATCAATATCCGGATCTTCGGTATCCAGACGCAGTTTATAAACGTTGTCTAACGAAATATCTACGTGGTCAGTGGTATAGAACCAACCGCGCCAGAACCAATCTAAATCAACACCAGTCGCCTCTTCCATGGTGCGGAAAAAGTCCGCGGGGGTAGGGCGCTTGTACTTCCAGCGACGAGAGTATTCTTTAAACGCAAAGTCAAACAACTCTCGACCCAGAATAGTTTCACGCAATATATTCAGTGCAACTGCGGGTTTAGCATAAGCATTAGGACCTAAACGCAACACACTGTCCGACTGCGTCATAATTGGAACCTGAGTAGAGGACTTCATGTACCCTACGATGTCACGCGGCTCAACACCCCATGGGATATTTGGATCCCATTCGCGCCCGGCTACGCCATCGAGGAAGCTGTTAAGACCCTCATCCATCCAGGTCCACTGACGTTCATCAGAGTTAACGATCATCGGGAAGTAGATATGACCGATCTCGTGAATGACTACGCCAATCAGGAAGCGCTTCTCTGACAGAGAATAAGTGCGACTACCATCATCCTGTAATTCAGTACGAGGCCCATTAAAGGTGATCATCGGGTATTCCATGCCACCAACAGGCCCATTCACTGATTGAGCTACCGGATAGGGGTAATCAAAGGAGAAACGAGAGTACACTTCCATGGTGTGGATCACGGATTCAGTAGAGTACTTTTTCCACAGGTCGCCACCTTCTTTGGGGTAAAAAGACATAGCCATTACTAGCGGCTGTTCGTCACCACCCTGTTTATACCCTTTCGCATCCCACATAAATTTACGTGATGAGGCCCATGCGAAATCACGCACGTTCTCGGCCTTGAAATGCCAGGTTTTGGTTTTATCTGTACCTTCTTTCTCGTTCTCTAGCGCTTCTTCTTCGGTCACGATGAAGACTGGGCGCTTAGCCGTTTCTGCTTCTTTTAGGCGCTTACGTTGAGTCGACGTCAATACCGACTTGGGATTTTGCAAACTACCAGTAGAAGAAACAATGTGGTCAGCCGGAACGGTGATTTCTACATCATAATCACCAAATTCCAGGGTGAACTCACCACGACCAATAAACTCCTTGTTAGTCCAGGCTTCATAGTCTGTATAGGCCGCTAAGCGCGGAAACCATTGAGCTAAGAGGAATATATCGTTGCCATTTTCACCTTCATCCGGGAAGTGCTCATAACCTGCACGGGCAGAGACGGCGTTTTCTTCAACGATGTTAAAGCCCCAGTCAATGTTTAGCTCGGTATCTTTACCTGGCTTAAGGGGTTTACGTAAATCCACTCGCATCAAGGTGCCAACGATCACGTAATTCAGAGCGCGACCATCGTCATCAGTAACCTTTTTAATTTCAAAGCCAACCTCGTGGTCGTCCATCCAATGTTGACGACGCAGCGCGGCTAAACTCATTTTGGCTGGATTACTGCCACTGGCTTTTTGAGCACCAGGGCCACGATTGCCGAGACCACCGAAATCCTGGCTCATGGCTGACAATGAGTCGTTGCGGAATTTATTCTGATCCAGTTGGATCCATAAGAAACGCAGTGTATCCGGAGAGTTATTCTGATAGCGGATATTCTGCTTCGCATCTAACCTGCGAGCCTGTTCATCGAGTACGACATCGATGTCGTAGTCGACTTGCTGCTGCCAGTAAGCATGTCCGGGTTCACCGCCTGCTGTACGATATACATTCGGGGTGGGCAGGCTTTCATCAAGCTGACGGAATTTATCATCAAAATTCCCTTTCGTTTGCTTAATGGCGCCGTGAGCACTGAGCGCGGCGATTGCGCAAAGCAATGCCGTCAATCGTGATGCTTTTACCATCATAGAGTCGCCTTATCTTGTTGTAATGTGTTCAGCTGAATCATATAAAATTTGTTGCTTGAGATCTTGCGGCTGGTCGTATATTTATGCGCCTGATAGCGGGGTAATTTAATGAAAGTCTCTGGATTTATGTTGCAGAGTGCTAAGCAGGTGCGAAAGGTCTTTGAGTTTACCGGCGATAATGTGTGTGACGCCACCATCACCCCGTTCGAGAATACCTGTTACTTGCAAAATACTGGCTTTTAGAAATGCTTGTTTCTGGGCTCTGGCGCAGGCCTGCCAAACCACAATATTAATATTGCCGGTGTCATCTTCAAGGGTCACAAAGGTCACGCCGGCAGCAGTCCCCGGACTTTGTCGCCCGGCCACGATACCGCATACTTTTACAATCGCTTTATGTGGCACGCTACTCAGCTCGCCAGCTAATTTGCAAGGCGGTAAAAGGCCAGACTCACGCAGTAAGCGGATAGGGTGAGTATTGAGCGTTAAACGAGTAGCGGAGATGTCCTCAAGCATATTGTCAGTCGCATTAGGGCGCAGCGGAAATGCCGTAGACTGGGGTGCATGTTGGGAAAATAAAGGTAAACTCTTGTGGCTATCCATCATGTCCCAACGCGCCTGATAACGATTGGTAGCCAAGGGTTTTAGTGCATTTGCACTGGCAAGTTTGTCTAATTGTCCTTGATGATTTATCAGATGCTGTAGCTGATTTATCTGAGTGTAACCCTGTTCGGGCCGGGCTTCGCTGATTTTATCAGCCACCTCTTGCTGCATGCCCTTGACTTGGCGCATACCCAAACGGATTGCCCAGTCTTGTTGGTGATAAACGAGGCGATGCTCAAAATCAGACTGATTCACACAGACAGGTAATATTTTTACCCGATGGCGGCGAGCATCTTGTACCAGTTGTGATGCCGAATAGAATCCCATTGGCAAACTATTGAGTAATGCGCAGTAAAATGCGGCGGGATAATAATACTTTAGCCAGGCAGAGACATAGGCCAACACCGCAAACGACGCAGAATGGGACTCTGGAAAGCCATATTCGCCAAAGCCTAATATCTGATTAAACAATCGCTCAGCAAATGTCGGTGGATAACCCCGTTGTTGCATCCCTTCGGTTAAACGGGTTTTAAATTGCATTAATTTGCCGTCTTTTTTCCAGCTTGCCATAGCGCGGCGCAGCTGATCGGCCTCTCCACCGCTAAATCCCGCCGCTACCATAGCTAACTGAATCACCTGTTCCTGAAAGATAGGTACGCCCATAGTACGTGATAAAACCTGTTCCACTTCTTCAGAGGGATAAGTTATCTGCTCTTTTCCCTCCCGACGTTTCAAATAAGGGTGGACCATATCACCTTGAATGGGGCCTGGGCGGACAATGGCAATTTGTACCACCAAGTCGTAATAGCAGGCCGGCTTCAAGCGCGGCAACATGCTCATTTGTGCTCTTGATTCAATTTGAAAAACGCCAACAGTATCAGCACGTTGGATCATCTGGTAGACCTGTTTGTCATCCTGTAAGCGAGTGATATCAGCCAATGTCCAATGATGTTGAAAGTGCTGTGTCAATAAGGTAAAGCAACGCTGGATGGCACTTAACATACCTAACGCCAGCACATCTACTTTGAGTAATTTTAGGGTCTCCAGATCGTCTTTGTCCCATTGAATCACCGTACGCTCAGGCATAGCAGCATTTTCGACCGGCACCAGTTCATGCAAGGGGCCCTCTGAAATAATAAAACCGCCCACATGTTGAGATAAATGACGGGGAAAACGGATTATTTCGGATATCAGTTGGATAAAACGCTGACCCTGAGGTGTATCGGCATCCATGCCTAGTTCAGAGATTTGTGCCTGCCAGGGATTCTGTTTATCCCGTCGGTTAACATTTTTGATGAATAAATTAAGCTGACTCTCATGGATACCTAGCGCTTTGCCCACGTCCCTGACCGCACTCTTGAACCGATAACTGATTACGGTTGCCGCTAAGGCTGTGCGCTGACGTCCATACTTGGCATAGATATACTGGATAACTTCTTCGCGGCGTTGGTGTTCAAAATCAACATCGATATCCGGTGGCTCGTTTCGCTCTTTAGAAATAAAACGTTCAAACAACACATTTATCTGGCGTGGATCGACAGCGGTAATTTCGAGGCAATAACAGACGATTGAATTAGCAGCAGAGCCTCGGCCCTGGTAAAGAATGTTCTGTTGTTGGGCGAACTGTACGATATCGTAAATGGTCAGGAAGAAGTATTCATACTGTTGCTCTTTAATTAGCTGTAATTCTTTTTCAATGGTTTGGCGGATGGCGGCATCAGGCTCTCCACCAAAGCGCTTTTGGATTCCGCGTTCGACTAATGTGCGTAAATAGTCGGTAGCGCTCTGTCCGGCAGGCACCAATTCTGCAGGATATTGATATCGCAATTCACTAAGGCAAAACTGACAGCGCTGAGCAATGTGCCGGGTTTCTGCAATCCAGTCTGGGGGAAAGAGTTTATGTAGTTTGCTCACAGGGCGCATAGCGCGTTCGCCATTAGTGAGTAAATCCCGCCCCATTTTAGTGATTGGCTTGCCAGCACGAATTGCGCTTAGTGTATGTTGCAATGGGAGTCGGTCGACATGGTGCATCAGTACAGCGCCGCAGCATGTCAGCGGTAACTGATGGCGATTGGCCAGCGCCCGGCAACGATTGAGGTAATCATGATCGGACATCGTCAAATGGCGTTGCACGGCTATCCAGCTACGTTGCGGGTGATATTTTATCAACCAATGTGCCCAATCTTCAGTGTCTTCACCGAATACCGGTAGCCACAGTACCAGACAGTGTTTGATTGACTTTAGATCCCATTCGGTAAGTTGATACTCCCCTTTCTTGCAGCGCCTTCGGCTATTGGTTATCACCCGGCATAGTTCAGCATAAGCCAAACGTGTTGGACACAGTAAAACCAGGCGTAGATCACCCATCTGAAAATAGCTGCCAATGATTAATTGCAAATCTAATTGGTTTTGCTCGATCTCGCTGTAGGCTCTGACCACGCCGGCGACTGAGCACTCATCAGTAATGGCCAGTGCTTTGTAACCGTGGAAGTAGGCTTGACGGATCATTTCCTGAGGGTGAGATGCACCATGTAAAAACGAAAAATTCGTCTGGCAGAATAATTCCGCATACCCCGTCATTAGCTGAAAAACCCATGCAGATACCATTGCTGGTTAGCTTGCCGGAATATCCAGCACCAGCGGCCTTGCTTATCTACTGCGATAAAGTAGTCGCGTAAAATCGGATCATCGTCCCACCATCCGCTATTGAGTCTTTCAGGTCCATACAGAATATTGACTTTGTCGCGTAGTGGTTTGGGGTGCGGTAGCAGCAATAAAGGCCGCATTGACTGTAGCTTCTCAGGTAAATGGTGGTGCTGTAGTGGCATGTCGTAGATGCAGGCTTTTTCAGGCCGGAAATCATTGGCTACCGCAGGGCTGGAAATCGCGCCTTGCCCCAACCGAGCTTGCAGTAGGGATAACAATTGCAAAGGGCTCATTGTGCCTTGTTCGCCTTCGAACAAATCCTGACTGCTAAGATTGGAGGCAAACAATTTGTCACTAGCAATGCTCATCGCAATAACCGGTGCGGCAAGCTCCAACCGTTCCAGTTTGAGCTCTGCCAAGCTTAACCAGTTTGCCGCCTGATACTCGCCCTGTGCGCTGTGCAGAGCAATCGATAAGGCTTGTTTATCACGTTGAATCAAGGTGATATCGACCTGATGGCATACTTTATTTCGTTGATACAGAAACGTCTGCAGTTGGCTGAATAATTTCTGCAGTGGCGGGATTAAGCGCTGCTGGTTATGGATTTCATACAACAACTCGATATATTCATAGAAACGTGCAGGAGGAAGATAAAACTCATGGGGATGCTGTAATTCCCCCTTGAGCCGTCCGATATAATTTACCAATTCGATATCAAACCGTTGAGCAATTTGCGCCAGTGGCAGCGAAAAGAGCTGTTCGAATCGTTGGATCCCAAGTCGCGAAAGTTGTTGTTGCTGACGTGTGCTGATGTCACCACAGCTAATTGGATAATTGCTAAGTATTTGCAGGTGAGTTTGTTTATTCTCACTGACTTGATTCCAGCCTTGTTTCGCTAATAACCTAGCACTTAGCGGAGAGTGGCCGGTGGCAAATTGATAGTCGAGGTTTTGCTCAGAGATAAAGTGAGAGATGCACTGCCAGTACCTATCGAGCCCTTGATATAAACTCAGCATAGGGCTGACCCTCAAGAGTAAGCCATTGGGAGGGTATAAACAGATATCAGAGGTGTAGTTATACAATTCGCGAGCCAGCGATTTTAATCGGTTAATTTCGCTGCTTTGCTGATAGGGGTGAACTTGCAGGGTGCCGCAGAGTAAGGCGGCTGTCGCCAGCCCCATACCGACTTCAATACCAAACCTGTCAGCTTCAGGGTTTACTTGTAGAATATCATGGCGCTGGGAGTCAACGACGACCACTGGGGCTTGATTACCTAAGTACAAGCTATTGAGATGAAGCCTGGGAAAATGTAAATACAACCACAACTGCTGCATGGGCTCAGTTAGCCTGCCTTTCGCTTATGCAGGCGTATCACATTTTCTGCAGTTTGAGGGCGGCACAGCTGTGGCCAAAGGTGGCGCATATTGAGGCGAATTAATCCGCCAGCCGGATAGCCCCGGTGACGGTCAACCTTAATCTCGATACCCTGTTCGTTCGGTTGCAGAGTAAGTTGCAAATGGAGAGGCAGAGCGCCCTGACTTTGTTGATGTTGGGAAAAAATAAACTGCACAGCTTTACCCTGTTGAGCGGCTAACTGTAGTCGTTTTATCTGATGCACTTGCAAATTATTTTGCCAGTTTAGTGTTGCATAGCAGCAACCACTTTTAAGGCATTGCTCAGCACTCCACAGAGCAAGATCTGGGGTGTCGGGACAAATGACCATGATCTGGCTGAGCTCAAAACCCAGCGCCGCCAGTGTCTCACCATTGATTCGCGCGGGGGGGTTAATCAGGACTAACAAACGTTGTTGTTGATGCTGACGCTGCTGTAAAGCAGGTAACAGCATGCGTAGTTCGCCAATACCCATAGCCGCGCGGATTCCAACTACGCCGTGTTCAGGCCAGCCACCTTGTAATAACTCATCTAATTCATTAAAACCACTGGTCCAGCGCTGTTTTCCGGTCTCACTGACCTTGCCTTGCCAGACAAGATTATGGTGTTTTAATTGATGCAATATACTGTTCATACATACAGTATATTAAGAATTTTTTCAGATGCAATCAGGCCAGCATTAAAATTTGTTAAGCCTATGAAGCAGCGCCTTTTTTATCCGCTATTGGATTAAACTGAGTTGTCGTGCTGTGGTGTTAGTCTGTAAACCGAAATGGCCCAGTGCGTAGGTATAGCTACTATCTTCGTACCATATGCGGCTGCTGTGAATGCCATTGACAAGGCAGGTACCGGTGCTACACACAACCTGATCACTATAACTTTTTATGGAATAGACTTTGTCAGCCAGTGGTATTCCATAGAGTTGATCTAAGAATGGGCTGCTTACCGACAAGCCATAATAACCACAGGTGCTGTTCCACACATTGTAGGGGTATACACCACAACTCCATAACCCGCGCATAGCCCCAGCAATACCTACAAAGGTGTCGACTTCAGATGCAATCGCCAGTTTATCAATTTGCGAAGCGGCCAGGGTTACACCCATAGAGTGAGCAATCACATCAATTTTACCACTGCATGACTGGGCCAAGGCTTGGAGCATGGCATTACGAACCGGCACTTCTTCACTGCCGGAGTGATTGTTGCACGCAGCACAGGTTTTCGACCCCCAGTCAGGTACAAAGATTTGTTGTGCTGTGTAGCCGGCGTTGTAAAGTGCATTTTGGGTTTGCACCCAACTTGCTGGGGATGCGCTGTTACCGTGAACAAGTACCACATTGTCGCGGCATGTGCTTTGGCTCCATGCAGTGTTAGTCCACATCAGAACAAGCAATAGGAGTAAGTGTCTCATGAATCTGAATCTCAGTTTGTTAACATTAAGATAACAATGTAGTTGTACGGTGAATTCCCGCTATAGCACTTTGGTACTAAACAACGCTTTCAGGACGAAGCGCGGTCAGTCGGCCTATGGTAAAATTGTCCTAAGGTAGGAGTGATAATGAATTATTGGCTATTTAAAACAGAACCGGATGAGTTCGGAATTAGAGACCTCGCCGCTGCTCCCGGCCAAACGGCCAGCTGGGAAGGTGTCAGGAATTATCAAGCTCGCAATTTTTTACGTGATCAAGTTTGCTGTGGTGATAAGGTGTTTATTTATCATTCAAGTTGCAAACTGATTGGTATCGCCGGCATTGCCCGGGTAAGCCGTGAAGCGTATCCTGATCCGACACAGTTTTCGCCTGACTCTGATTATTACGATCCAAAAGCGCGTATTGAAGAGCCCCGCTGGTGGATGGTAGATGTGACGTTTGAAACACAGTTTGAGCAGGTATTAAGTCTGGATAAGATCAAATCCAACCCCTCAATCAATGCGCTGCCTTTAATCAAAAAGGGTCATCGATTATCCGTTATGCCTGTGCAAGAAAATGAATGGCAAATCTTATTGCGCATGGCGCAGCGCTAACTCGCCTTGGCAAGCTCTGGCAACCTGCTGATCTGACAACATAAACTAATATAAGCGCTAATTTGATTACGTTGCCAAGCTTGCACTATGCCATCAGGTTGTTTACGGACAAATAGCTGAATACTTGCCATATCCATTTTTTCCTTCGCGGCGATATGTTCCACTGCTTGATGGACCGAACGTCCATGACCTGATGCCCGCAAAACAACTTCGCTTAAGTTACTGATGAGAAATAAGCGACAACTGACATCCAGACTTTGGTCTGTCGGATGCAAGTGGGGTAAACCCTCTAGTAAGCGGCGTTGCAACGCATCGAGTACACACTTAAGCATTCGTTGATTCGCTTCAGCATGGTGTTGTTTATCGCGACTGTAGCGTTGTAAGCGATAAACCTGCTGTTGGAGCTGTTGGACACGGTTGAACAACACCAGAGCAACAAAAACCATCAAGGTCAGCAGTACAACAATCACCAACATTGTCAGTCTGGCTACTTATTTCGCTGAATAAAGTCATCAATCTGACGGCTTAACTCATCCAGTGGAATTGAGCCATGGGCAAGCACAGCGTCATGAAAGGCGCGCAAATCAAATTTATCACCTAACGCCTGTTCTGCTTTACGCCGTAATTCTTTGATTTTGATTTCACCCATTTTGTAAGACAGGGCTTGGGCCGGCCAAGAGATATAGCGGTCTATTTCAGTGCGTACATTGTGCTCAGACAACGCGGTATTCTCTAACATGTAGTCGAGGGCTTGCTGACGTGACCAGCCCATCATATGCATGCCCGTATCAACAACCAGACGACAAGCGCGCCACATTTCGTAGCTTAAGCGGCCAAATTCATCGTAGGGTGTTTGATAAAATCCAACTTCTTTACCAAGAAATTCAGAATATAACCCCCAGCCTTCGCCAAATGCAGAAATATAGCTGTAGCGCCTTACCGGTGGCAGGCCTTGCATTTCACTGGCCAGAGAAATTTGTAAATGATGACCCGGCACAGCCTCGTGTAAGGTTAAGGCAGGCAGGGCATACAGAGGCCGCTTATCCAATGCATAGGTATTAACCCAATAATAGCCCGGTTGATCATCACGATTTGGCGAAATATACCGACCCGTGGTGTACTTAGGCGCGATGCTGTCTGGCACGGGAGCTACCCCATAGGGAGTGCGTGGCAGGGTATAAAAGAGTTTCGGCAGTAAGGCATCGATGCGCTTCGACAAGTAAGCTGCATATTGCATCAGCTGCTCTGAAGAACTGGCATAAAACTGTGGATCGGTACGCAAGAAATGAATAAATTCGGCCAGATCCCCCTCAAATTCCAGCTCATCAATCACGGTTTGCATTTCACCACGAATACGTTTGACTTCGGCAAGTCCAATCCCATGAATTTCTTCTGCAGTCAGATCCGTGGTGGTGTAATGCTTAATTCGATTTTGGTAATAAGCACGGCCGTCAGGCCAGTTGGCAGCAGCGATATCGTCTTTTGCGGCAGGTTGGTATTGCTCGGTAAAAAAGCGTAAGTAGCGTTGATAAGCTGGCACAACCTGTTGATTAATTACCTCGCGGGCCTGTTTAAGCACGTTTTGTTGCTGTGCCTGGGTCAGGCTTTGCATCTGTGTGAACGGTTGATAAAACACACTCTCGCTGGCTTGTTCCGTAATAAAAGCCTGAATACTTTGTTCGTAACCGGCCAAAACCGCTTTCGGTTGTGTCATGCCAACCTCAATTCCCTTTTTCATCCAGGCAATATGCTGGTCGATGTAACGGGGAATTTGGCTTAATTTAGCCAGATAATTCTGGGCATCTTTAAGTGAATTGATACGAGTCGATGAAGGTAAAAACGTCAGTGAACTATGAAAGCCATACTCAGAAGTCAAAGGAACGAAATGTGAGTTGAAACGGTACTCATCAATTTGATTGTCCAGCTCTCGTAACTGAATTGTATAGGTTATTTTTTGTTCAGCTGTTAACTGCTCGGGCGAAATGTCCAATAGACGTTGGCGAAATTTAAGGTATTGCTGGTTTTGCTGTGCCAAGGTTTGGGGCGAATAGTCAGCCAGTTTATCGGCATAACCTTCGAGCCCGTGGCGAGTCGCGGAAGCCGGATTCGTAGTCAGTGAGTACTGCCATATGTCATCGAGCAATCTATCAAAAGATTCATTGGCCCAAGATGGTAGGCTGAGGGTCAGGGTGAGTAGTGCAGCAAAACGTTTTTTCATTATCTTTCCTTGCGAGCGACTAACCGGGTTAGCTTACCCTTTTGGCGTGTATAAAGGACCTGGAAACGCGGTGACTTTGTCACTTAATGCGGTAATCTTCGCGCAACCCTGTTTCTTCACTTCGTCTATTCTTAACACGTTATGCATAGGGACAAAAGTCCGCTCTACATCGCTAAACTCATCTTTTAGCTTTTCATGAGAGGGGTCGACAACTAAACTGCTTTGCTGGTCCCAGATAAATTCGCCAATCTCGATAAAGCCAAACATACCTGCTTGGCTGACATGGCGGACAAACACATCATAGCGCTCACCATTGCTGATAAATTGCACGCGATACACGGGGTCGGATTTTTTACTCATGGCACAACCAGATAACCTGAATACAATGTCCAGATAATACCAGAGGCGGGGATTTTTAAGCTAGCGCTGTTAGCCCGATTGCATATCATTCAATCAGGCTGTTGACCTCTTCACTGCGGCTTTGCTGCTGAGGTTGCCAAAGGTGTCTCATGGCGATGCGGGACTGCTCCCCAAAGTCTGGGCGCAATGCAAAAAGATCGTGTTTTTCAAGGATGTTGGCCGACTTTGACGCTGGGTAACACATTAACCATAAACCTTGTAATAGTGCATAGCTGCGTACCATAAGACTGGCTACGTCACGTTCAGTAAAACCGGCAATGGCCTGCTGAATCATCCGAGCAGATTTGAGTAGCGCGTCATGCAAACGGATCTTGTGGGCAATCAGTATCTCGTCGCTCACGTTGGGCTCGATCACGCTGCGGCTTATCGCTGTAAGTTGTAGAAATTCCGGACGCAGCTCCACAAATGAGCAGATGTGCTCAACCAATGAGTCTTTATTCGAGTCGGGTAGGTGTATGGCTAATTCGAGAGTGGCAAACCATTCCAGGTAGATTTTTTCCTGTAAGGCCAAAAACACCTCTTCTTTACTTTTGAAATAAAGATACAAGGTGCCTTTAGCAATGCCTGCCTTTTTACTGATTTGAGAAACAGTCGGTAACTGACCTGCATTAATGTCAAACAGGCTATGTGCGGCTGTAAGAATAGACTCGCGTCTTTCGTTTTTTTCGTCATCATGACGGGCGCGTTTAAATGGCATCTTCCCTGTACCCTAACGTTAACCTTAACAAAGTATGCCCTATATACTTAGTGAAAGTAAGGGTATTATGGTTAAAAGTTATTCCTTTTGTAAAGGCCCCAATAGTGCGCGTGTGGCCAACCGAAGTTCGTCGGAATCCTGACACACAATCGCATTTACCGCGAAACCTTGCACATAGCTGGTTAATTGCAGCGCGCAGCTTTCAATCGCAATGGTGGCGACTAACTCTTGCTGTTGCAGGGCCTTTTCTAAACACCCTATAAAACTAATCTGTAAGCGATCGAGGTAGTGTCGACCTCGCTGGCGGATGTTTTCATCGTCAAAGCCAAGTTCAGTAATGGCGGCAATCAGTAAGCAACCGCGCCCCTGTATCAACGCTATGTAGCTATCGAAGAAGGTTTCGATGGATTTTAAGCCTTGATTAATTTCAAGATGCTCGATTACCGGCTGTAAGAAATGCGTTTGATAGTGGTCCAATACCTGATAAAAGAATTGCTGTTTACTGGAGAACTCAAGGTAAAAGCCACGTCGGTTAAAACCGGTACGGGCAATCAACTCCTCCATTACTGCGCCGTGATAGCCATGTTCGAGGAACACGTCAATGGCGTCCGTCAACACGTCGTCCAGGTTATATAACGCTTTTCTTGGCATTCGAAAATCTCACAGCGAGTATGCTAAAAGCCTAGTGATATCGGGGTAGAAATCAAGGCGGGCAGAGTGTTGCCCGCAAAAGATCACTGAAAGAATTGTTGTTTCAGGCACGCCCATTGCTGGCTAAAGCCATCAGTAGGGCGGCGCTTGAAATCGCTGCGAACAAATTGATTCATGCGTCCATCAGCATAACTGATCAAGATAATGGCTAGATCACCTTCGTCAGCCGGCAGATTTTTTCCTTCTCTAAGCTTACGCTCGCGCAATATTTGCTTAAGTTGCGTTTCGAGGCGCTCAAACAGCTGAGCAATACGGGTACGCAGTCGTTCCTGCTCTCCCATTAACGCATCGCCGCAAAGAAGTCGCGTAATGCCGGGGTTCTTTTCTGCGAAACCCAGTAACAAGTGTAGAATGAGCTGACAGCGATTAGCTGCATTTTTTTCTTCATTTATAATTCGGTTGATTCGGGTAAACAAAGTTTCTTCGATAAACTCGATAAGACCTTCATACATCCGTGCTTTGCTGGGAAAATGACGATAAAGCGCGGCTTCAGATACGCCGACTTGCTCAGCCAGTTTCGCCGTTGTAATACGTTGCCCCGGGCTAGACTCGAGCATGCCAGCAAGAGCCTGTAAAATCTGTCCGCGACGATTTGATCGTTTTTGCGCTGCCACTGTCTTCTCCTTAAGAACGGCCAGACGAGCCAAAGCCACCATCACCGCGTTGGCTGGCATCAAAGTCGTCGACGACGTTAAAGCTTGCTTGTACAACGGGGAGAATCACCAGCTGCGCGAGGCGATCACCAGGCATTAAAGTAAATTCACTGTTGCCACGATTCCACACCGAAACCATCAGCTGTCCCTGATAGTCTGAGTCGATAAGACCCACCAGATTACCCAATACAATCCCATGTTTGTGACCCAGGCCCGAGCGCGGCAATATCGTGGCGCATAAGCTGGGATCGGCGATATGTATTGCCATGCCGGTAGCGATAAGATGGGTTTCACCGGGGGCAATGGTCAGTGCCTGATCAATACAGGCGCGCAGATCTAAGCCTGCAGAACCTGGCGTCGCGTATTCTGGTAATGGAAACTCATTACCAATCCGTGAGTCGAGAATTTTTAAATCGATTTTATGCATTATGTTTTTCTAGTTGTTGAGCAATCGTGTCTAATAACTGACTGGCAAGCTCATGTTTACTTGCCATCGCGAGTGTTTTCTCACCGTCGCGCCATATCAATGTTAAGGCGTTATCGTCGCTATTAAAACCTATTTCCTTATCAGATACGTCATTAGCAGCGATTAAATCGAGTTTTTTATTCTCTAACTTAGCGCGTGCATAGTCGGCGACATTCTGTGTTTCTGCAGCAAAACCAACGGTAAAAGGCCTATCGGGTCTCGCCGCCACATAGGCCAGGATATCAGGGTTCCTGATTAAAGTGAGTGTTAACTCACTATTTGTTTTCTTGATCTTCTGCGATGCTTCAGACTGCACGCGATAATCCGCAACTGCGGCACAGCCAATAAAAATATCGGCACCTGATATGTGCTTATCGACGGCGGTAAACATTTCTTCAGCGGATTGAACATCGATGCGTTGGCAGCCTGAGGGTGTGGACAAGTTGACCGGTCCAGCAACCAGTATCACATCCGCCCCCATGGCGACAGCAGCCTGAGCAATGGCAAAGCCCATCTTTCCCGAACTATGGTTGGATAAATAACGAACCGGATCAATCGCTTCGCGGGTGGGGCCTGCGGTAATCACTAACCGTTTGCCGTTCAGACGTTGCTGTTGCGGCGCGTTACCACACAGTTGAGCAACAATCTCTTCAGGCTCCAGCATACGTCCCGGGCCAGTATCGCCACAGGCCTGTTCGCCATGATCGGGGCCTAACACCTGAACTTGTCGCTGGCGTAAAATTGTTAAGTTATTTTGTGTCGCCAGTGCTGACCACATTTGTTGGTTCATTGCCGGACAAATGATGAGGTCGGCCTGGCTGGCCAAACATAATGTGGTAAGTAAATCATCTGCGATGCCATGGGCAATTTTGGCCATGATATTGGCGGTAGCCGGGGCGATGACAATGGTGTCTGCCCATTTGGCCAACTCAATATGACCCATAGCGGCTTCTGCAGCGGGGTCTAGCAAGTCATCACTGATTGGGTTAGCCGACACAGCTTGTAGTGACAATGGACTTACAAAGGCTTTGGCGCTTTGCGTCATGACCACCCGGACATTGGCGCCTGCGGCTTTTAATTTACGAACCAGATCAGGGGTCTTATAGGCCGCAATGCCTCCGGATATCCCTAATAGTATGTTTTTATTAAGCAATGAATTCATAGCATGCGTCCGATTAATGCGCCGGATAGACTAGCACAAACTCCAATCGCGGTCATAGTACCGAACAGGCATACACTGGTATCTTTTGCTACATTTAATGCAGGGATTATGTCAAAAGGGAAGGCGTATGAAGATCACGGACTGGCCTGCGGATGAGCGTCCAAGGGAAAAATTATTAAAGCTCGGGGCACCTCATCTTACCGATGCCGAGTTACTTGCTATTTTTTTGCGCACTGGCATCGCGGGGATCAATGCGGTTGATTTGGCTCGCCAATTATTGCAAGGCTTTGGAAGTCTGCGTGCGTTGCTGGTGGCCAACCAACAGGAATTTTGTCTGCACAGGGGCTTGGGCGAGGCGAAATTTATTCAACTCCAGGCGGTATTGGAAATGGCGCGTCGCTTTTACGCCGAAGGATTAAACCGATCCACGACGCTGACTGACGTCGGCCGTACCCGCACATTTCTAATCTCGCAGTTACGTGACGAGCAAAATGAAGTTTTTGCCATGTTACTGCTCGATTCACAACACAGGGTCATCCGCTTTGAGCGTATGTTTAATGGCACCATAGATGCAGCCGCTGTTTACCCTAGGGTGTTGGTAAAAAAAGCGCTTGAGCTGAATGCTGCCGCAGTGATCCTTGCTCACAATCACCCCAGCGGTGTCGCTGAGCCAAGTCAGGCTGATAAACATATCACCCGCAGAATCATTGATGCGATGGGTTTAGTTGATATACGTGTCCTTGACCACTTTGTGGTTGGTGATGGCATTGCTGTTAGCTTTGCGGAGCGGGGTCTGATGTGAAGGACCGATACTGAATAAGGGTTTGTGTATTTCAGGTGGTAGTTGGCGACGTTTTTGTCGATAATCCCTCTTTAAACGCCAACATGGGCGGCACAATGGACCAGCATGCCAGATGAACATTCTACTAATTATAAAAAACTTCAGCATGGGCGGCGCGGAAACTCATGTACGTGAATTAGCCAACGCGTTGGCTGAGCAGGGCCATAAAGTTTATTTGGTTGGTCGTGATGGCAACCAGAAGCAACAGCTCGATAAGCGCGTTCAATTTGTACCCCTGAAGCTCGGTGATATTGGCTATGTGTACTTTGTATTCTGGCTGCGTAGGTTTATCAAGCGACATAATATCCAACTGGTACACGGCCATCAGCGTATGGCTATTTCAATGGGTAGTTGGGCAGCCCGACTGACCCGCGTTCCCTGCGTTGCAACCATACACGGTCAGTTAAAACATGATATTCGCTCGCGTGCCGTGCGAAAGCAGTTGTCCCAAGTGATTTGCGTGCGTGATGAAACTGCGCGGCAGGTCGCACAGTGCGAGTTACTCAAAGATAAGAGTCGGGTGATCCTCAATGGTGTCAGTGAATATCCGGCCATTCATTCTAGCGAGCCTTTCCATATCATGTATGGGAGCCGCCATGACCAACGTCATGCTTGGTTGATTTTACTGTTGATCAAGGACGTTATTCCCAGATTAAAAGCACGTTTCCCGCAGTTAAAACTGACCGTGTGGGGCGATGGCAAATGCCATGACGAGATTGCCGCTGCTGCCAGTCAATGTAATCAGCAATTTTCACAAACGGTGACACTAGGCGGTTATACGACAAAATTGGGGCAAGAGTATCAGGCTGCCGATTTAGTGATTGCCTGCGCTCGTTCGGCAATGGATGCTTTAGTGGCTGGACGGGTGACGCTCGCTGCAAACTATCACCACCTCGGTGACGTGGTCAGTGAACAAAACTATCAGCGGCTTAAAGCCAATAACTTCGAAGCAAAGGGCTATCCCAAACCCGATGCCCAAACCCTGATAGAAAAGATCAGCGATTATTTTTCTAACCGGGATGCGTATCAAACATCTATGGCCGCCCTCCAATCGCATATTTTGGCTGATCTCACCGTGAGAGCATCGCTTGCCAGTACCTTAACGGTATACAATGACGCGATGAAAAAGCATCACCACGAAGGTAATTAAGCTGTGCCGAAAAACATTGCGTTTTTAATCGACTCACTGGCCGGCGGCGGTGCTGAAAAAGTGGTTTTGGCACTGTCAGAAGCGATGCTGACCATGGGACACTCGGTTACCATAATCACGCTTAAACCCCGGGTAGATTATAAATTCATGGAACAGATCCGGGTGGTGAATCTGAATGAAATGACCGCGCCGGGTTGGCACTTGTCCAAACTGAGTCGCTGGTCTGGCGCTTTGCAGCGATTTTTGGACACTGAGCCCGAATTCGACGCAATCTTTGTTAATTTGGAATTGAGTTATCAGGTGGCTGCGCGTTGTCGGCTGACGAACGCGTTTTACGTCGTTCATAATGCGGTGGCACAAACTTTAAAACGGGCATGGCGTATGGGGCCGCTAAAGTACTGGCAGGCCCGCAAGGCGTTTAAAGCATTGGATCAGCAAAGATTGATTGCCGTATCAAAGGGACTGGCCAATGAATTGGCGAATATCAAATGGATTTGTCCGCAAAGCGTGGAAGCCATTTACAATCCATTTGATATTCATGGGATACGACGCCTGGCCGACGAGCCTAATCCGGATATCCCTACCACGCCCTTCATCGTGCATGTTGGCAGAGCTGCACGACAAAAGCGCCACGATTTGCTGTTTGATGCGCTCAGGCGATTGCCGGCTGACACTCGACTGGTATGCCTCAGTGGTAACCCGGGTAAGTTGGCGAAGCTTGCTGCTCAGACTGGCGTTAGCGAGCAAGTAGTGTTACCGGAATTTCAACAAAATCCATACCCATGGATGCGTAAAGCACAATTACTGGTACTAAGCTCAGATTATGAGGGGTTTGGGAACGTGTTAGTCGAGGCTATGTTGTGCGGCACACAGGTTGTGTCAACACGATGCCCTCATGGCCCAGACGAGATCATGCAAGGGCCGCTTGCGGCGCACTTAAGCACACCGGGTAGCGCGCTCGAATTGGCTGAGACAATACAGACGGCGTTGCAACAGCCTGCTAAACCATTGCCCGAAACATTTTTACTTTCGCTGCGTGCAGACAATATTGCTCAGCAATATTTGTCATTGTGCCGCACACCATCGCAAGGATAGGCAACAAGATTTGGAAACACTATTAATCAATCTGGCGACCAGTGAGCATCGATTGACACGGAGTCTGGCACTGCTCAAACCTTTTTCTTTGCCGCTGCATCGTATTGATGCAGTAGACGGAAGAACTTTAAGTGAACAAGAACTTCACCAGCATTATGATGCCAAAGCTAACCAAGGTGCGTACCACAAGCCGCTCAACCCTGGGGAGATTGGATGCTATCTGAGTCATCGCAAGGCGTGGCAATATATCGTTGATCATCAATTACCCTGGGCGCTGGTATTGGAAGATGACTTTGATGTGAGTGGTGATTTACACCTAATTCCACAGTGGGTAGCATCAATGCCACAGGACTGGGATTATATAAAATTAGCTGAAAGCCCATTACGCAGACGTGGGATATATCAGCAATCCATAGCACAGGCCAGCTATCTGATTTATGACAAAGTCCCTGCGCGAACCTGCGCCCAGCTGGTTAGTTTAAAAGGCGCGGCTAAGTTACTGGCTGCTTCTGAGCGCTTTGCCCGACCGGTGGATATTGATCTCCAGTATTGGTGGGAGAGCGATCTGTGTATTTACGGAATTAAGCCCTATCCTTTTGCCCCAAATGAAGCTCAGCCCAGTGAAATTGACAGGGTTGAAAATCGCAAATCAGGTTCAGGGAATTTAGTGACAAAGTGGCGTAATCAGTGGTATTTTCGACGCGCTAATCGAGATGCGTTGCGGCGCCGGCTGAATCGGATGAGTGCGCAATAAAACAGCAAATTTGCGCGAAAGGCTTGATCTGTATACGCCAATACTGTATAAAGTGCGCCCTCTTGTGCGAGTGATATTTGATCAGCATGCCAATGCGGTGTGTTGGTGCAGTAAGTTAAGTAATTTCGGAGACAAAATAATGTCCAGAGTATGTCAAGTAACTGGCAAGCGTCCTGCGGTAGGTAATAACCGCTCTCACGCAAACAACGCAACTAAGCGTCGTTTCTTGCCAAACCTGCAAAACCACCGCTTTTGGGTAGAAAGCGAAAATCGTTTCGTTAAATTGCGTCTGTCTACTAAAGGCATGCGTATTATCGACAAGAAGGGTATCGATTCTGTGTTAGCAGACATGCGTGCCCGTGGCGAGAAAATCTAAGGAATCTGACCATGCGTGATAAAATCAAATTAGTGTCTACTGCTGGTACAGGTTATTACTACACCACAGATAAGAACAAGCGTAACATGCCGGGCAAAATGGAAATCAAAAAGTTTGATCCAAAAGTTCGCAAGCACGTGATGTTCAAGGAAGCGAAAATCAAGTAATCCTTGTTTTTGTCTCCACAAGAAACCCGGCTTATGGTCGGGTTTTTTTATGTCTGTAAAAATCGCGTACACTGTACAAAAAGATACGGGAACTCGGATGCTAAAGTTAACTCGACGGGGTTGGAATAACGTCCTGATTTTTGCCACTTTGTTTATGATTTTATTATTCAATATGTCAGATAAGATCATGCAGGGGGATGAGGTGAAAACCTTTTCACTGGGTGAGTATGCACAAATCCAGGCCATCGATTTCGGTCAGGTTAAGCTCCAGCGCATTGGTCGTGGGTGGCGGGCAACGCCTGCCCTTAACAATGAGTATAACTTTTTCTCGTTGATCTCGACGTGGCAGCAGATGCGCGGCGAACTGATGCCCGGTGCAACGCTGGTGGAACCTTATGTGGTCAGCGTGTTACTGGCGGGAGAAGACGCGCCAAGAGTATTTCAATTATTGCCTCAGGGTGAGCAGTCGTTGCTTCAATACCAATCTGAGGTATTTATTATCGCTGTATCGATTGACCAACTCATTCCGCAGGAGTTGTTATAATGCCTGAATTACCTGAGGTAGAAGTTTCCCGAATGGGGATAACCCCCCATCTTGAAGGGCAAGTAATCAGTGCGATAAAGGTGCGTAACCCCCGTTTACGTTGGCCTGTGCCTGCAGCAATCCAAAATGCCGTCGGCGAACGCATTAATAAGATTGAACGACGGGCCAAATACCTGCTATTACGCACCGCGGCAGGCACCATTATTTTGCATTTAGGAATGTCTGGTCGGTTACGGGTTATTGATGCCGGCACCCCCGCGGAAAAACATGATCATATCGATATTGTGGTGGCTCATAAGCGCTGCCTGCGCCTTACCGATCCGCGCCGTTTCGGCGCCTGCCTATGGCATACCGATATAGATGAGGCCTTGCCGTTATTAGCCAACTTGGGTCCGGAACCGCTAACCGGGGACTTTGACCAACAACGTTTATTTACGTTAAGTCGCAATAAGCAACTGGCGGTTAAAAACTTTATTATGGACAACAAGGTGGTGGTGGGTGTTGGTAATATTTATGCCAATGAAGCCTTATTCCTGAGTAAAATCGATCCGCGTCGGGCGGCAGGTAAAATATCGGCCAACCGATACAGTATTCTGACTGATAATATACGCCAGGTTCTTAGTGAGGCGATTAAGCAAGGTGGTACCACCCTGAAAGACTTTACCCAAACTGATGGCAAGCCAGGTTACTTTGCGCAACGACTTCGGGTATATGGGCGCACGGGGGAGGCCTGTGATCTATGTGGAAGCGGGATTAAGTCAATTGTGATTGGGCAACGGAATACTTTCTATTGCCCACAATGCCAGCGCTGATTTATCGCTTAAACTGCTCAACCAGGGCCTGATGAACTATCGGGTGACAGAATCCGCTAACATCCCCGCCATGTAAGGCAACTTCCTTTACCAGGGTAGAGGAGATAAACGAGTTTTCTTCCGCGGGGGTTAAAAATACGCTCTCCAGTTCTGGGTTGAGGCGGCGGTTCATGTTGGCCAACTGGAATTCGTATTCGAAGTCTGACACTGCACGTAGTCCGCGCACCAGTACGGTGGCTTGCTGATTGCGGGCAAAGTCGGCCAATAAGCCTGTAAAACCAACTACCTCGACGTTAGTCAGGTGGTCAGTAATACGTTGGATATGTTCTACCCGCTGCTCTAAACTGAACAGCGGTTTCTTACTGGGGTTGGCTGCGATGGCAACGACCACGTGACTGAACATATTAGCGGCACGTTCAATTAAGTCCGCGTGACCATTGGTGACGGGATCAAACGTACCCGGATAAATTGCTTTGGTATGCATAGTGACAAATAAAATTACACTGACTATCAGAGCCTGAGTGTAACCCGTAAGGAATATAATTGCAGTAGCAGCAAATTAGTCTGCACCAGGAACATCACGAATAACCTCGATGATCTCGGTGGTAGAAATAGACGGCGTGCGCGGCAAATAGACAACCTCACAAATATCACTAAATTGATCAAACTTACCTTGCCAGTCGTCACCCATAACCAACACGTCGGCTTTATTTTCCAAGATATACTGACGTTTCAGAGCCAATGAGTCCTCAGTGAAGACATGATCAACGAAGCGTAATGATGCGATGATTTCACGTCGGCTGCTGAGTGGGTAGACAGGTGCACGACCCTTTTTGTCTCTGTTGAGTTGGTCCGAAGAAATCCCCACACTCAGGTGTTCACCTAATTCTCTTGCTCTGCGCAATAAATGCACATGGCCGATATGAAACACGTCAAACGTGCCGAATGTGATGACTCTTTTCATGGTTGGCTGGCTCTGTTGTGACCCTCTGCACCTGTATCGGCACGCCGGGGATATTATCGATAAATTATCTAATTATTGTGCTGGATTGGCCCATTTTGAGCAAACTAATGCTATTCTTGCCCGTCATTTTAACTATGGATGTTGTGTTTAAGTATGCTGGATCGCCGCGTCATCATTACTGCTATGCTGTGTTTTACTGCTATGACTGCACAGAGTTCCCCTTGGATTGGCACCACGGATAAGTCTTTACATTACGACTTACGCTTGTTGGCGGAGCAAGGCCTGTTGGATATGGCGGTGACCACCTACCCGGTTCCTTGGAAAGGGATTGGCGAGCAATTAAACGCATTACAAACCGAACAGCTTGATGCGCCAGCTGCATTGGCGGTCGCTCGCTTAAAACACTACTTGTTTAAAATGCAATCAGGCTCTTCATCCTGGCTTAGTGCCCAAGCTACCACCTCACCAGCACGTTTTACCGATTTCAATGGGGCGCCCGATGAAGACTATTCAATCGGCCTGAACAAAGACATTATTGCGGGTCGGTGGGCGTTCAAAGTGGCGGCAAATTACTCACAGCAGCATGGCAGCCATTTTGATAATAGCTACATTGCTTATCAGTTTGATAACTGGAATGTACGGCTCGGTGCGATTGATCAGTGGTGGGGACCGGGTAACGCTGCCAGTCTGATTCTCACTGATAATGCCAGACCCACGCCGTCGATTGCGTTATCACGCTCCAGTGCGATGGCTTCTGAGTCGCCTTGGTTAAGTTGGATGGGGCCCTGGTACCTGACCACGCAAATGGGGGTATTAGAATCTGACCGACATGTACCTAACACCAAGTTGTGGAGTAGTCGTTTTAATCTGCGGCCGTTAGAGGGATTGGAAATTGGCTTTAACTGGGTCGCAATGTGGGGTGGTGATGGCTATGGCAATGGCTTCTCTGATTTTATAGATGTCATCACCTCACAGGTAGAATGTGCTAACGGTGAACAGGACTGCGACCCGGCACTGAATACTAAAATCGGTAATCAGCTAGCAGGGTATGATGTACAGTACAGTTTTTCGGTGGCAGACCTGCCGCTCAGTATCTATGCCCAACAGATTGGTGAAGACTCAGTAGATAATTACAAGGTCACCGATAAAGCGACCTTGGCTGGCATATCTTGGCAAGCCTTGGGCGGTCGCTGGTTTATTGAACATGCAGATACCAATGTGAGTTGCGGTGGACGCAATTCCACAACAACCAATTGTTATTATGAACACGGTACTTACAAAAGTGGCTATCGACGTTATGGGCGTGCAATTGGCAGCAGTTATGATTCTGATGCTCGTGTAGTGAGCCTCGGTTTCGATCGTCGCTTTGCCCATGGTGGAGCCTGGCAAGTTCGTCTTCATCATGCTGAGCTGAATAAAGACAAAAGCCGTCCATCGCCACTATTGCTTGGCGAACAGGAATCGCTGATACAACTTAACACTGAGTATCAGTATCCGCTCAAACAATGGTTGCTAACCCTTGGCACCCAGCTGGTCAGAACGAAAGTCAATGACAGTGATACCGAGTGGGATAACAGTGTGTTTATGAAAGCCCGTTATTATTTGCCGTAACCATCGAGTAATGACTGCCAGTTCTCTTGCTGGAAGTGATATTGGCTCTGACGGCTGCTTTCTTTGAGCAAGGATCGCTGCAGTCGGGCCAGGTTATCGGCTTTCCACTTGTCACCAATCCGTAACTCGCACTTGTCGAAATCGATTAACCAGGCCTGTTGCTGATTATCCAGGAGCAGGTTGTGGATGTTGAGATCGTGATGATACACCTGCTTATCGTGAAAACGACGAATGGTTTCACCAATATGGCGCCAAAGATTGTTTTCTACTGGACCACGGCAGAGTAAATGGTGGACGTCTGTGGCATCACTGATGCGCTCAATCAACAGATCGCAACGGTAGAAGCTGCCCATGTGCTGGACATGACCGGCAACTGGCCTGGGGCAGGGTAATTTGTAGCCGTGGTAAAGTGTATTGAGTAATTCTAATTCCCGATAGGCGCGGGTGCGCTTGATCCCAGGGTAGGTATAAGTTTGTTTCACCCATTTGCCAATCAGCCCACCGCGGCGGTAGTGGCGCAATACCCAGTCTTGCTGATCCCAGCGCACAAAGTAGGTCGTACCTCGTCCTACCGAAGTTCCTGTTATAGCGTGCTGTTGTTGCCACCAAGCTGGGTCAAACCAACTTAGTTCGACTCGGTCAAAATAATTGTCAGTTGCCAATAGGGTGTGGTTACCCTGACGTTTTTGCTTTATTGCCACCGTGTTACACTTAGGGCCGACAAAATTTGCGGCATTGTAATCGAATTTCGGTGACTTTGCCCAGTTAACTTTAAAAAGGTCATTCAGGTGCAGACATCCACGCAAGATCAGGACATTTCGCTTATTTTAGGTAACTCCAATTCAAATTTCTCCGGTGTTACCTCGACCATGCTACAAGTCAGCGCTGAGCAACGTAAATGGGTTAACCTGCGGATCATGGGTAAGCATCACCTCACCGATCCGAGTCTGTATATCAGCTTCTGGCAAACCGTTAAGCTGTGTCGAAAGCCGATGGCAAATGGACAATGGCGGGTATTTCACGCCAGACGTGTCGATGAGATGATTCAGGGGGTGATATTACGTTACGTGTTCGGCTGCAAACTGAAGTTGGTGTTCAGCAGTGCAGCACAGCGCAAGCGGTCTGGTTCAACGGTATGGCTAACCCGTAAGATGGATGCAGTGATTGCTGTCAGTCAGCGCTCGGCGGGGTTTTTAGCTGATCCCCCGGATAAGGTCATTCCTCACGGAGTTCAAACCGGTATCTACCAGAGCGCCCGGGACAAGCGTCAGGCATGGCAACAACTGGGCTTTGGTGGCCAGCTTGGAATCGGCATATTAGGCCGGGTACGTAAACAAAAAGGTGTGCATCACTTCGTTCGAGCTTGCCTTGAAGTATTGCCGTCGCATCCGGATGTCACGGCGGTTGTGGTGGGGGCAATTTCCTCGTCGCATCAGGAATTTGTTGATCAGTTAAAGCAAGAAATCGCTGCAGCGGGTTTAACTGAACGGATTATCTTTACCGGAGAACTGGCATTTGAACAAATTCCGCCAATATTCTCTGCTTTGTCGCTGGTTGCAGCGCTAAGTGATAATGAAGGTTTCGGTTTAACAGTGCCTGAGGCAATGAGTGCTGAAGCAGCAGTACTGGCAACCGATGCGGGAGCTTGGAAGGAAATTATCCGTGAGGGCGTCGACGGCTATGTCGTGCCGGTAAATGACACCCAGGCAGTTACCGAAAAGTTGCAATTAATGTTGGCGGATCGCGATGCGTTAACCCAGATGGGGCAACAGGGCCGCGAGCGTGTGCTTGCCGACTACAGCATTGAGCGGGAAGCCCGTCAGTTACTGGACTTCTTCGACGGCCTCAGGGGTTAACCATTTTCAGCGTTGCCTCCAACGCGTTTTGAAACTGGTTAATGGTTGCGCTGGCGCCTTGCCGCGCAGCCTCTAATTCGCGCGGATCATGCAGCCAGTGCTGAAATTGTGCGATCAACGTCTGCTCATCCTGTATTTCAACCAGCGCTTTGTTAGCCTTTAACAGATCGCAAATATGCTGATTATTGTGCTGGTATGGCCCCATCATCACAGGCACATTGAATAAACTCGCTTCCAATGGATTATGCCCTCCACGATTAGTGACAGATCCGCCAACGAAGGCTATCGTTGCCAGGCCATAAAAGGCTTGTAGTTGCCCCAAAACATCAACCAGCACAACGTCGGTTTGTTCAATCGTTTCTTGTTTCAGACTCACTTGCGTGACGGTTAACTGATACTGCTGGCATAAAGCCTGTACTTCTGCGAACCGTTGCGGATGACGGGGGACCAGAATCAACAACAGCTGTGGCGTTTGTTGACGCAAGTGTTGCCAAGCTTCAATCACTAATCTCTCTTCACCCTGATGTGTACTGGCAGCTAATAGTACAGGCCGGTCTGCGGGATTGTACCGGCGCCGTAGTACGTCGGCATCATGTTGAAGTTGCTCATCAAGGTTTAACGCGAACTTGATATTACCGGACAGGTTAATTTTGTCAGACGCGACACCGAGCTGCAGATAGTTTTGTAAGTCACGCTCAGTTTGGGTACCGATCGCGGTAAGGCTGCTTAACATCGGCTGACTCAATGCTGGCCAACGGGCTAGACGTTGGCGCGAGTTGTCTGTCAATCGGGCGTTAATCAGAAATACGGGTATTTGACGCTCTTTGCATTTATGAAGGAAATTTGGCCATAGCTCAACTTCAATGATGAGCACTTTTTTGGGGTTAACTGCCTGCAGAAAACGAGACATGGGGCCAGGCAGGTCGAGGGGAAGGTAGCTATGTTTTACCTGCTGAGCAAAGCGTTTTTCTACTTGTGCCGCACCGGCTGCAGTCGTTGTCGAAATGGTCAGGGGAATACCTTGTTCAAGCAAGGCGATTATCAAGGGGGTGGCGGCATTGACCTCGCCCAGGGAGGCGCAGTGAATTAACCAACCTTGTGCTTCGCTGGCTGGCAATCTAAATCCAAAGCGTTGCGCCCATTCCTGATCCGCTGACTTGTTTAAAGCACGTTTCTTACGTTTTAAGCTTACCAATAGTAGCGGGCTTAGCAGCGAAAATAGCAGGGTATAAGTCAGTCTGGCCAAGATGCTGCGTAAGCGAGAAGGGTGTGACATAGGTGATTAGACAAGCCGATTTGGACAATGATGGGTATGATAACCTAAACTCAGCGCGACCACAGCTGTACATATTCGTACACAAATAGTGACAGCTACTCAGGGTCACAACCAACAGCAAATCAACCGCCAGAGTCACACAGGTGGTTATAAAGCGTCATGGTTTCTTTTAAAATAGCCGCAAATAGTCAGCCAACAGTGGAACGCCGGAATGAAACAAGATTTTTATCAGCAGATTGACCATCAGTTAGAGGAAGTTCGCGAGCAAGGTTTATATAAGCAAGAGAGAGTGATCACTTCTCAGCAGCAAGCCGATATTGCCGTCGCTGGTGGGCAACAGGTGCTGAATTTCTGTGCCAATAACTATTTAGGTTTGGCGAATCATCCGGATTTGATTAATGCAGCCAAACAAGGGTTGGACAGCCATGGTTTTGGTGTTGCCTCGGTACGATTTATTTGTGGTACCCAGGATATACACAAGCAGCTGGAACAAAAACTGGCAGACTTTTTGGGTATGGAAGACTGTATCTTGTATTCGTCTTGTTTCGACGCTAACGCCGGTTTGTTTGAAACCCTGTTAGGCCCGGAAGATGCGATTATTTCCGACGCCCTTAACCATGCCAGTATTATTGACGGTGTGCGCTTATGTAAGGCGAAGCGATTCCGTTATGCCAACAATGATATGGATGCGCTGCGTGACTGTTTGGAGCAAGCACAACAACAAGGTGCGCGCAATATTCTGATCGCCACTGACGGTGTGTTTTCGATGGATGGCGTTATCGCTAATCTGGCAACCGTGTGCGATTTGGCTGATGAATTCGGTGCGTTGGTGATGGTGGATGATTCCCATGCGGTCGGCTTTGTCGGTGAACAAGGCCGTGGTAGTCACGAGTATTGTGACGTCATGGGCCGTGTTGACATTATCACCGGCACCCTAGGTAAAGCCATGGGCGGCGCATCCGGTGGTTACACTGCAGCTAAACGTAATGTGATTGACTGGTTGCGACAGCGCTCCAGACCCTATCTTTTCTCAAATTCACTTGCTCCATCGATTGTTTCTGCCTCGTTGAAGGTACTGTCGATGCTGGCAGAGGGCGGGGAACTGAGAGCCCGGGTCAAGCAAAATTCCGCGTATTTTCGCCGTCGTATGAGTGAAGCTGGCTTTACCCTTGCTGGTGCTGACCATGCGATTATTCCGGTCATGTTGGGTGATGCTAAATTGGCTGCTGAAATGGCAGAGAAAATGTTAGCGCGGGGCATCTATGTGGTGGGTTTTTCATTCCCAGTGGTTCCCAAAGGCCAGGCGCGGATTCGCACGCAAATGTCCGCGGCCCATACTCAACAGCAACTGGACAAAGCCATCGATGCCTTTATTGAAGTCGGTCGTGAATTGGGGGTTATCGCATGAAAGCACTGAGTAAACTGAAAGCTGAGCCGGGCATATGGCTGACCGAGGTCGATCAGCCCCAACCGGGCCCCAATGATCTGCTAATTAAAATTCGCAAAACGGCGATATGTGGTACCGATATGCATATATACCACTGGGATGAGTGGTCGCAGAACACCATTCCTGTGCCCATGGTGGTGGGTCATGAGTACGTGGGTGAAGTGGTTGGTATGGGCAGTGAAGTAAAAGGCTTCCAGGTCGGTGACAGAGTGTCCGGTGAAGGTCATATCACGTGTGGACATTGTCGGAACTGCCGTGCTGGACGACGTCACCTGTGCCGCAATACTGAGGGTGTCGGGGTCAATCGCCCTGGTGCATTTGCAGAGTATTTGGTCATTCCTGCGTTTAATGCATTTAAAATTCCTCATAACATCAGTGATGATCTGGCAGCGATTTTTGATCCTTTTGGCAACGCTGTGCATACTGCGCTGTCGTTCGACTTAGTCGGTGAAGATGTGTTGATTACCGGCGCTGGTCCGATTGGCATCATGGCCGCTGCTGTTGCGCGTCACGTCGGTGCCCGTCATGTGGTCATCACAGATGTAAATCCTTACCGATTGGAGTTAGCCCGTAAAATGGGCGCCACTCGGGCGGTGGATGTCAGTCAGCAAGACCTTAAATCCATAATGAAAGAACTCGGTATGACAGAAGGGTTCGACGTAGGTTTGGAAATGTCTGGAGTGCCGGTGGCCTTCAACGACATGCTGGTGAACATGAATCATGGTGGCAAAATTGCTATGCTGGGCATCCCGCCCGGTTCAACAGCGATAGATTGGAATCAGGTTATTTTCAAAGGCTTGGTCATTAAGGGGATTTATGGTCGGGAGATGTTTGAAACCTGGTACAAAATGGCCAGTTTAATTCAAAGCGGCTTGGATCTTACGCCAATGATTACGCACACCATGCCGGTTGCTGACTATCAGCAAGGGTTTGAAACCATGGCCTCCGGGCAATCGGGTAAGGTGATTTTGGAGTGGTAATTTAGATGCAGACATTTAGCCGGGTAGCCCCACAGCAAGTACTGGATTGGCTCAACCAACAACAGCCTATCCAGTTACTCGATACCCGAGATGAACAATCGTTCCTTGCAGGCCATATAGAAAACGCGGTGAGTCTTGCCCAAAACGGTATTGCCGCTGTGACCGACCAACTGGAAACAGACCAACCGGTGGTGATCTATTGTTATCACGGCATCAGCAGTCAACAAGTGGCAGCCTATTTATGTCAGTTGGGCTTCGATGACGTTTACAGTATGGACGGTGGCTTTGAGCACTGGCGTACAATGGGGCCATATATTCGCGGCCATGAATGATACAACCCATGTCCTGAGTGTGGCGCAGCAACAGGTAGCACAACGCATTCAGGACTTTCTAAAGCAACACCAGATTCCATCGGATATTCGCTACAGCGATGAGCAGTGGCAATTACACGTGCAGTTGGCGTCGCAGCGGGAACCTGCACTGAAACTGGTTAAGCAATGGCTGGAGCAGATTCAGAAGCGCCAAGCGGATCAATTATGGCAGCATGGCGCGCCAGTTAAACAAGCGCGCAAATCGGCTAACTGGGATTGGCGCAAAGGAGTTAATAATTTACAACAACAACCTTTAACTTGGTTGGTGTTGATTATCTGCACCTTATTGTTCGCAGCTGCATTCAGCCTTTGGTATACGCCTGTGCGAGAAGCCTTGAGGTTTGCTCCCTGGAGTGAATTACAGCAGAGTGGTCAATGGTGGCGGCTACTAGCACCGGCTTTTATGCATTTTTCATTGATTCATATCGCCTTTAATTTGCTGTGGTGGTGGATACTCGGTGGCTTGATAGAACGCCGCTTCGGATCCAGTTCATTATTCATCTTGTTGCTGGTTACGGCGTTGATGTCAAATTTCGCCCAATATCTGGACACCGGGAGCGACTTTGGTGGACTGTCCGGCGTGGTTTATGGCTTGTTCGGCTTTGTTTGGTGGATCGGCTGGTTACGTCCGGAGTGGCGCATTGGCCTGCCTAATCATCTGATCGGCTTTATGTTGGTGTGGTTAGCGTTAGGCTATACCAACCTGTTGCCGGTAAATATGGCCAATACCGCTCATCTTGTTGGGCTAATTGCTGGTTGTGGTCTGGCTGCATCGATTGCGATGCTAACGCGACGTCAATCCTGATACAGGTACTTAGTAAAAATAATATTTCTGACTAACTCGGCACCTGTCTCGGCTTTAAGTTGTTCTTTGATCGCGGCCAAGCACATTTGACGAATTTCCTCGCGGCCAGTTAACGATTTGACCTTGTCGCCGTATTGCTTGCCAACAATGTCAATAACGGTTGCTCTGAGTAACGGCGCGTGGTGTTCTACTAATTCCAGGTGCTTAGCGTCAGAAATCATAAGTTCGACAGTAATTCGCACATAGCCAAGGTTTCGACTACTGGCACTGAGGTAATTAGTGACAATATCAGGCTCCAGGCCGAAATAAGCAAAATCGGCGCGCGCAGGTTTACTGATGCTCAGTGTCGTCAGGCACACTGCAAGTAACAGAGTTAAGCGCATCGACATAGAAAACTCCTTGAGACGTTATAACAGGGGGCAAGAGATGCAGCCCCAAGTCATAAATTAGCATGACTGACCGCGAAACGCCGACTTTTTCCTTTGGGTGCAAGTTGTTATTATCGGCGGCCAAATAATAAGGGTTAATACAAATTTGTCTAATCTCGCGCAATTTCCGTTTAACAGTCAACCTATCTGGCAGTCGCCAGAGCGATTAGCGTTGCCCAGCGCAAGTTTAACGGACTGGCTATTGAATACCGGCTCGCTCACTGAGCGATTACAGTCCCGTTGCAGACAATTTTCGGTTGAATTGCTTGGCCAACAAAGTGCTCAAGCAGAGCCAGAGGAACTGCGGCGGCTGGGAATGTCACAGCAACAAGTTGTTATCCGCGAAGTGATACTCAGAGGTGATCAGCAACCTTGGGTATACGCCCGATCTGTACTTCCCCAGAGCTTGTGTCAGGCCGATCAGCAGGGCTTCGGTCAGTTAGGTAAGCAGCCATTAGGCAAAATATTGTTTAACGACGAGCGCTTTCAGCGTCAGCCTTTTGAATTAGGTGTATTGACCGGCCCGAGTCGATTGCATCAGTATCTTAACTTATCCGAGGATAAGGGATTATGGGGGCGACGTTCGGTGTTTACTTTTGAAGGTCAGCGCCTGAGCGTCGCTGAGGTTTTTTTACCGGATTCGCCAGCAGGCCAGAGATAAACAGAGTAACATCAATGAATAAGATGAACGCATACTGGCGTTTGATGCGCGCCGACAAGCCAATCGGTACCTACCTGTTATTATGGCCTACCTATTGGGCGTTGTGGATTGCTGCACAGGGTTGGCCGGATTTACAAATTCTCGTGGTGTTTACCCTCGGTGTTTTTGTGATGCGGGCTGCCGGGTGCGTGATTAATGATTACGCCGACCGTCATGTTGATGGTCAGGTGAAGCGCACATCCGCAAGACCGCTGGCGACCAAGGAAGTGACTGAGAAACAGGCGCTAGCTTTGTTTGGATTATTGATAATCTGTGCGTTTGCACTGGTGCTTCAATTGAACATGCAAACTGTTTACCTGTCAGTCGTGGCTGTTTTGCTGGCCACCGCGTACCCCTTTATGAAGCGTTATACCCATCTCCCTCAAGTCGTTCTTGGCGCGGCGTTCAGCTGGGCAATTCCTATGGCGTTTATGGCTGTCCAACAGACCCTGCCGATAGAAGCTATGCTATTGTTTTTCGCCAATCTACTGTGGATAGTGGCCTATGATACGCAGTACGCCATGGTCGATCGTGACGATGATATCAGGATAGGGGTTAAGTCGACCGCGATTCTGTTCGGGCGGTTCGATGTGGCGATCATCGCATTGTTGCAAACAGCAGCCATTTTGCTGTTGCTACTCAGTGGCTGGGTTTTTCAACTTAGTGGTTGGTATCTGGCTGGTGTGGCTGTGATGGCCGGGTTATTCGTTTATCAGTACCGACTGATTCGCACGCGTCAGCGCGACGCGTGCTTTCGGGCTTTCTTAAACAATCATTACGCTGGGCTGGCCGTCGCGCTGGGGATTATTCTCCACTACCTGTTTGCTTGATGCTTTGGGTTACCTGAGGGTGCAGCCAATGCAAAAGTTCCTGCAACAGCCATGCACTTTGTTCGGTTGGATGAAACGCGCCGTCGTCTCGCTGGGCAAGTAACTGATTGTCTTTCATGGCGGCGACCAGACTGGCAATGATGCCTTTGTCGTAAAATTCTGGTGCGTTGATCCCATGAACTGCTGTGAGTCGCTCTGCGGCACGGATGGAGTGCTTTTCCAACTGAGCACGAGATAAACCAGGCTGGTGGCTGACCTGTGTCAGAATCACAGCGTATCGCTGCAGCGTATCTTGTGCATTTCGAGACAACACCCACAAAGGTAAAAAGGCTTCTGCATCACGGCTGACAGGTTGCCATTTACGGCCGCGTGTTTCTATCATGCCCTGCTGTTTTAAGGCCAGTAGTGTTTGGTTAACCAGCTCAATAAACTCGGACTTTTGATGGTATAAAAACAGCTCTCGCTGTAATAATGGAAACAGCATTTCCATGCGTTCCAGTATTGCACTTTTTTCCATGCCATTGGTCGCGGTCAGCATTGCCGCGAGGAGTGATGGCACTGCAATCAGGTGCAATATATTGTTGCGGTAATACGTCATGGCAATGGCGCTTTTAGCATCTAAACTAACGATTTGGCCAATGCTGTCTTGAGTCAGGGTGAACTTATTCAGACTGAGTGTCTCGCCCAGCATTTGTTCAGCAGACAGACGAGGAATTGTCATTTGTTCGCTATACGGGGCTTGTTGCAGTACGCCGAGCAGGTGTTTAAAACTGACCCGTAATTCGCGCTCTGTCATGGATAACTTGTCCGAAGCGAGAATACAGGTCGCACACAGCGTCATGCCATTAATTGCGCCGCTTTGATTGATTCGTTGCATCAGATGGGTGGCCAATTTGTTGGTAACCGGCGTCAGCCATGCTGGCTTTTTGTCGGGCTCCTCGGCGACATCCTGACGCCAGGCTGGCACTTGCTGCTCAAGGTATTGGCTGAGATTGACCGGTTGGCCAAAGTTCACATAGCCGTGACCGTAGTTCTTTAATTTACGAATGGCGCTGAAAACCTGAAAAACACTTTCTTTCTGTTTTTGAGTGCCTTGCAGTTCTTTAAGGTAACTGGCCACTTCCATTACGTGCTCATAGCCAATATAAACCGGCACCAGGGTGATAGGCCGCTTAATATCGGTAAACAAACTTTGGATGGTCATAGCCAGCATGCCGGTTTTCGGTGTCAGCAGACGCCCGGTTCTGGAACGACCACCTTCACAGTAATATTTAACCGGGTAACCGCGGGTAAATAACTGTTGCAAATAAGCTTTGAAAACCGCTGTATATATCTTGTTTCCGGCAAAGCTCCGGCGGATGAAAAAAGCGCCCGCACGGCGGAAAATCGGACCTGCTGGGAAGAAGTTTAAGTTAATACCAGCGGCAATATGAGGTGTCATCAGACCTTCATGAAAAATCACATAGGTGAGCAGTAAATAGTCCATATGACTGCGATGACAGGGTACATAAACAATTTCATGGCCGGCATCGGCTAATTCACGTACTTTGCGCGCATGACGCACGTCGATGCCGTTATAGATTTTGTTCCAAAGCTTGCTGAGTAGTTTATCTCCGAGGCGGACCAAGCCATCACGGTAATCTCCGGCGATTTCTTCTGCATATTTTCGCGCTTCTGCCATGGCTTTTTGCTCGCCCTTATTGCTTTCTGCAATGGCTTCTTGCACTGCATCTGAGCGTAACACACCCTCTATGATCTGTGTTCGCGCCATTTGACGGGGGCCAACAACGGCCTGACGGCGGCGTTGAAAGTGGGTTCTGGCCACCCGAATTAGCTTATGGGCAGCATCAGCATCGCCCAAGCGTTGGTCAACCATATAGCGAGACGACACAGCGCGGCTGAAATACACCATATTCTGACGGCCACTAAATAGCACAATAAAACACTTTCGAAGCCAGCTAGGCGAAGCTTTGTCGGCAATCAGATCACGCCAACCCGCTTCACTTTTATCCGGCGCGCGTCCCCAAAAAGACGTAACCGGGACAATCTGGACATCCAGCTCTTTATGTTCTGCATGTAACTGGAATAAACGGGTAAAGGTGTGCGCGATATCACTGTCTGATGCGCTGGCTGAAAAAACACCTTGAGTGCGGTTTAGAAACAGGCAGGCGTCAAAATCCTTTTGTTGGATCTGCAGGCCTTTTTGAGGGTCCGGCAATCCGCGTTGACGACAAGCTTTTTGCAGTGCCACCAAATCCGTCACGGAATGGCTTTTTAACAAATAGATAATTGGCTTGGCGGGATCGATATCCAGCTCTTTTTGCACATCTGCAGGAACGACTTTGGTTCGAATAAACCAGGAAGCTGGGATTGCAATGAATTTGTCCAGCCAGCGCTGCATCCGGGTCATCTTGTATTTCCTTTAAATTTGTTACCAGCAAGCTGGTGTAGTTAGGGCTATTTTACCTTATACCCGTTGTAATTCCCTAATAAGCAGATATACTGGCCTTAACTGTATAGAAAAACAGGCTGTTTATGCGTCCACTAACTCCTCGCCAACAACAAGTTTTACAACTGATAAAAGACACAGTGGCCGATACGGGTATGCCCCCGACACGCGCTGAAATCGCCAATCAATTGGGCTTTCGTTCCGCCAATGCAGCTGAAGAGCACCTTAAAGCACTGGCTAAAAAGGGGGTTATTGAGGTCTTGCCGGGCACCTCTCGGGGGATTCGGGTTAACAGTTCAGATGATGCCTCCGAAGAAGAGCAAGGGTTACCTTTAATTGGTCGTGTGGCGGCCGGTGAGCCGATTTTGGCTCAGCAGCACGTAGAAGCCCACTATCGCGTTGATCAGGGTATGTTTCAGCCGAATGCTGACTTCTTGTTGCGGGTTCACGGTGAAAGTATGAAAGATATCGGCATCCTTGACGGTGACCTGTTGGCTGTACACCGGACACAGGATATCCGCAACGGTCAGGTTGTGGTTGCACGGGTAGATGAAGACGTAACAGTAAAACGCTTCGAGAAAAAGGGCAGCCAGGTAATTTTACATGCTGAAAATCAGGATTTTGCTCCGATTAAAGTAGATCTCAGCAGCCAACCTTTCAGTGTGGAAGGAATTGCAGTTGGCGTGATTCGTAACAATCAATGGATGTAAGTTAGATTTCCCCTTTCAGGCTGCCACTCGGCAGCCTTTTTTATGCCTGCCTTATGGCCAATAAACCGTGGGTTTAGTTAATCCTTTAACTGCCTGATAAATTCCAAATAGCTCAAAATATAAACACTTGATAAAAAAATAAGCAAAAAGGCTAGACTGGCAGGCCTAAAATGCGTAATTCTTATACAGTAGTTTACAAAATAATAACAAATTGTGCGCTAAGGCTTACTCACATTGGCTTGGCGTGCGTTGTTGCCTGTGAAGCGGAGTGATCCGTTCACAGCATCAGGACTAAGGAGATGTCGCGTGAGCTCTGGAGTATCAAAGCTGCTAATCGGATTGGCTGGATTAGTCTCATCATCAGCATGGTCGAAAGAAATGCCGCTGAACCTCACCAAAGGGGTGACGGATATCAGTAATCAGGTGTATGACCTGCACATGTATATCTTTTGGGTTTGTACGGTAATTGGGGTCATCGTGTTCGGCGCGATGTTTTGGTCTATGTTCCGTCATCGCAAATCGCGGGGTGTAAAGCCTGCCAATTTTCATGAGTCGACCAAGGTCGAGATAATTTGGACTGCCATTCCTGTCATCATCCTGATTGCTATTGCTATTCCAGCCGCGAGCACCCTGATTGATATGGAAGACGCGTCTGAGGCTGACGTTACCATTCAAGTCACAGGTTCACAGTGGAAGTGGCACTACAAATACTTTGATTCTGATGTCGAGTTTTATTCACTGTTAGCCACGCAACAAGAGCAAATTTATAACAAATTCGACAAAGGCGAGAATTACTTGCTGGAAGTGGACCGTCCGTTAGTGATCCCGACAGGTAAGAAGGTACGGTTTCTGGTGACTTCGGACGATGTTATCCACTCTTGGTGGGTGCCAGCGTTTGCGGTCAAAAAAGATGCTAACCCCGGATTTATCAATGAGGCTTGGACCAAGGTTAACGAACCCGGCCTGTATCGCGGTCAGTGCGCGGAGCTGTGTGGTAAAGATCATGGCTTTATGCCGGTGGTGGTGATTGCAAAAGAGCCCGCGGAATATGAACGCTGGTTAGCTGAGCAAGAAGAAATTATCCGGGTTCGCAAGGAAGAAGAGCAACGTTTGTTAGCCATGAATATGTCGATGGATGAACTAATGGAAGTGGGTGAGAAAGTCTACAACACGCATTGTGCAGCGTGTCACCAGCCTAATGGAGAGGGGCTGCCCGGTGTGTTCCCCGCCCTCAAAGGCAGTGATGTGGCGCTTAACGATATGCCTCGGCATATCGACATCGTGGTCAATGGCATAGCAGGGACCGG
Organism: Alteromonadaceae bacterium; assembly: GCA_964228145.1. Classification (GTDB taxonomy): domain Bacteria; phylum Pseudomonadota; class Gammaproteobacteria; order Enterobacterales; family Alteromonadaceae; genus Pseudobowmanella. The sequence goes on from CAXQZJ010000179.1 coordinate 38,246, forward strand.
GATGCAAGCTTACGGAAAACAACTTGGCCTGAAGGAAATGGCGGCAGTGATTACCTATGAACGCAATGCTTGGGGTAATAACACCGGCGAGATGGTTCAGGCAAAAGATGTTGTTGCGGTCTCACAGGGTCAATAGGAGGTAGATGATGAGTAGTGTAACTGAAGAATTAAATCATGATGACCATCATCATCATGCACCTACGGGCATAAAACGTTGGTTATATACCACTAACCATAAAGATATCGGCACCCTGTATCTGTGGTTTGCGTTTATCATGTTCTTGGTGGGTGGCAGCATGGCCATGGTGATCCGTGCGGAGTTGTTCGAGCCGGGCATGCAAATAGTTAACCCTGACTTCTTTAATCAAATGACCACAGTGCATGGTCTGATTATGGTATTCGGCGCGGTTATGCCGGCATTTACCGGTTTGGCTAACTGGATGGTCCCTATGATGATAGGTGCGCCAGACATGGCATTGCCACGAATGAATAACTGGAGCTTTTGGATATTGCCGTTTGCGTTCAGCATTTTACTGGCCTCGCTATTCCTTGAGGGAGGTGGCCCGAACTTTGGCTGGACCTTCTATGCGCCGCTATCCACAACATACAGTAACGATAGTACCGCACTGTTTGTGTTCTCCGTGCACATCATGGGCGCGTCATCAATCATGGGCGCGATTAACGTGATTGTGACGATCATGAATATGCGGGCTCCGGGCATGACTTACATGAAAATGCCGTTGTTTGTGTGGACCTGGTTCATTACCGCGTTTTTATTGATCGCCGTGATGCCGGTATTAGCAGGAGCGGTAACCATGGTGCTGACGGACAAGTTCTTCGGTACCAGTTTCTTCTCTGCAGCCGGTGGCGGTGATCCTGTGTTATTCCAGCATATATTCTGGTTCTTTGGACACCCTGAGGTTTACATCATGATTTTGCCGGCGTTTGGGATCATTTCCCAAATCGTCCCGACCTTTGCGCGCAAACCGCTGTTTGGTTATGCCTCTATGGTGTATGCCACCGCATCGATCGCCTTACTGTCGTTTATCGTTTGGGCTCACCACATGTTTACCACAGGCATGCCGGTGACCGCCGAACTGTTCTTTATGATTGCAACCATGTTGATATCGGTTCCTACCGGGGTAAAAGTGTTCAACTGGGTGGCAACCATGTGGCGCGGCGCAATGACCTTTGAAATGCCGATGTTATTCGCCATTGCCTTTATTGTGCTGTTTACCATAGGTGGCTTTTCCGGTCTGATGCTGGCCATTACCCCAGTGGACTTCCAATATCACGACACCTACTTCGTGGTGGCGCATTTCCATTATGTATTGGTCACAGGCGCAATATTCTCAATCTATGCGGGGGCCTATTACTGGCTGCCCAAGTGGTCCGGGGTGATGTATGACAATACTCTGGCCAAGTTACACTTCTGGTGCTCATTGGTATCGGTCAACTTATTGTTCTTCCCTATGCACTTTGTCGGCCTGGCGGGCATGCCACGACGGATCCCCGACTATGCCTTACAGTTTGCTGATTTTAACAAGTGGATCAGCATTGGCGGATTCGCGTTCGGACTGTCGCAACTGTTTTTCCTGGCCTTGTTGATCAAAGCGTGTCGTAAGCAGGGTGAGCCGGCGGCGGCAAAACCTTGGGAAGGTGCGGAAGGTTTGGAGTGGGAAGTGCCCTCACCGGCGCCTTACCATACCTTTGAAACGCCGCCGCAAATTAAATAGGTAGCCCATGGCTGAACAGTCTAAAAACCATACCCGCTCCGCCGCAAAATTATTTGTTGTGGTGCTGGGCATGTTCGGTTTTGGCTTTGCACTGGTGCCGCTGTATGACGTGTTCTGCGATATCACCGGTATCAATGGTAAGACCTCGGATACAGCGGCTGTCTATGAAGCGGTTGAAATAGACCAAGACCGCTGGGTCACAGTGGAATTTGTGACCCGCACCAACACCGGCATGCCGTGGGAATTTACCGCCCAAACAAACCGTATTCGGGTGCGTCCCGGAGAAATGAATCAAGTCGACTTTTTCGCTAGGAATCCGGCTAACCGCGATATCGTTGGCCAGGCTGTTCCGTCCGTATCACCCGGCACAGCTGCCTTGTACCTGAATAAAACCGAATGTTTTTGCTTCGAACAACAGCCGCTGGCGGCAGGGGAAGAAACCTTGATGCCGATGCGATTTTATGTGGACCCGCAGTTACCAGAGAAAATAAAGGTCTTTACTGTCTCGTACACCTTGTATGACGTCAGTGAATCGGCTGTGGCAATGAATTGATGGAGAACAATATGTCACAACAACAAACCGAAAAGTATTACGTACCTGAGCAAAGCCCCTGGCCGATAGTGGGTGCTGTGGCGCTGTTTTTAATTGCAGTCGGTGCGGGTAATTTTGTGCTTGAGACGACCAAAGGTGAAGAAGGCTATGGCGGTCTGACCTTGGCAGCCGGCATGATAGTGCTGATTGTCATGCTGGTTGGTTGGTTCAGAGATCAGATTAATGAATCGATGGCAGGCATTCACTCGGCCCAACTAGGCCGTTCATACAGACAGGGGATGAGCTGGTTTATTTTTTCTGAGGTGATGTTCTTTGCTGCCTTCTTTGGTGCGTTATTTTATGCCCGGGTCATTGCTATTCCATGGTTAGGAGGGGCGTCTAACAATGCCATGACCAACGAAGTGCTATGGCCGACCTTTGAAGCCATGTGGCCGTTGACCCAAACCCCCGGTGGGGTCGCGACCGAAGCGATGGGATGGAACGGCCTGCCGCTAATTAATACCGTTATTCTGCTTATTTCATCGGTGACTTTGCACTTTGCTCACGTTGGCTTAGAGGAAGGAAAACGGCAAAAGTTAATCGCATTGTTAAGTATCACCATTTTGCTTGGTATCGGATTTTTGTTCTTACAAGTCGAAGAATATGTGCATGCTTATCAAGAGATGGGCCTCACCCTGCAATCAGGCATTTATGGCAATACCTTTTATCTGTTAACCGGTTTTCACGGCCTACACGTCACCTTGGGTACCTTGTTACTGATTATTATGTGGTTCCGGGTAGTGAAGGGGCATTTCACTAAAGACAATCAGTTTGCCTTTATGTCAGCGAGTTGGTACTGGCATTTTGTCGATGTGGTGTGGGTAATGTTGTTTATCTTTGTGTACGTGCTTTAACCGATAGCAATTAATAGGGCCGCGGGTTGGGGCTGATCAAACCCGTGGCCATAGCAATAACCAAAATCAATACGATCAGAGCCGAGAGCAAAACCCTGCGGCCAATAAAGGTCGTCATGGAAGGTTGATCCGGGTCGTTTTTAAGCATGATTTTCATCGCCACGGCGAGGTTATAAATCATCACAAGTAATAACAGTACAACAATAATTTTTACTAACACGATGTTCTCCGGTGTATGCAGCAGTTACAAACGAAGCGATTTCCCGTATGGGCCACACTAGCGACTTTAGTGGTGTTTGTCACCACTGCGTTATTGGGTGTTTGGCAGTGGCAACGGGCAGAAGAAAAACAGCTTAGGCTGGATAACATCGAGCAAAAGCAACGCAGTGGCACCTTATCTTTGTCAAATATTTTGACGCTGGCGGATCCGAGGGACACCAGGGTAAGGGTCAATGGACAATGGTTAAGTAGTCCCGTTTTCTTTATCGACAATAAAGTGGTCGAGCGCCAGGTTGGCTATGACGTGATTGCAATAATGCAAACAACCGATGGCTTGTTGGCTGTTAATCTTGGCTGGGTCGTTGCGCCAGCGAGTCGCCAACAGTTACCGCAGATTGAGTTGAATCAAGCAGAGGTCAGTGTAATGGGCATGGTTCAATTGCCGGTCGCGAACAAATTTATCACTGAGACAGCGGGAAACGACAAAGTGAATAAAGTCCGTTTGCAGCAGGTTGATTTAACCTTGATGCAAGAGATAGTGGGTCAACCCTTGTTGCCACTGGTTCTGATGGCAAGCGATGTTGATGGCTTCCAGCCGCGTTGGAAGCCGGTAGTTATGCCACCGCAAAAGCATATCGCCTATGCCGTTCAATGGTTTGGACTCAGTGTAGCATCACTGGCCGTTTATTTTTTCGCCTTTCGCTCCTGGAGAAAACAGCATGACTAACAATCACAAAAATTTGCTGCTCTTACTGGTTATCTTCGTGTTACCAGTGGTGCTTGCCAAACTGGCATTGGATTATGACTGGTTTAATCGTGGCGCCACCAATCAGGGCGAGTTGGTTGAACCCGGGAGTAGCTTTGCGGCAATTCAGCCGAATCCGCCTGAACCACGTTGGAAGCTGGTATATGTGATGCCGGACGAGTGTCAACGAGCGTGTGAAAATGCCCTGATGAGCATCAATCAAGTGTGGTTGGCGCTGGGTCGTGAAAGTGATCGGGTAGAGGCCGTCGCTGTCACCACCGCAGAGCAACCTTTGGCTGTCAGCTATCAACAGCAATATCCGCATATTACTGAGTTACAAAGTGATCAAAGTAAGATTGATGAAGCTTTTGGCAAGCTGCACGAGCAGGGAATTTATGTGGTCGATACATTGCAGAATATTGTGCTCAAGTATCAGCTGCATTACGACCAGAAGGACGCTGTGATGAGCAGCAGAGCCATGCTGGCAGATGTGAAAAAGTTGCTTAAGTTGTCGCGCATTGGTTAAGGAAGACAAATGAAGAAGTTAGTTGTCACTAGCCTGTTGTTGGCCATCGTAGTCATTATTCTGGGCGCTTATACCCGCTTAACAGATGCGGGATTAGGTTGCCCTGATTGGCCGGGCTGTTACGGTCATTTTACTGTGCCGTCAAGCGCCGAACATATTGAAGCGGCAGAACAAGCATTTCCAGAGCGACCATTGGAAAGCCACAAGGCCTGGAATGAAATGATCCATCGCTACGCGGCATCGTTACTGGGATTGGCTATATTGATCACGTTTGCCGTGGCATTGCGCCGACGTCAGGGCCATCACCAAACGCCGGTGAAACTGGCCGGCTTTTTATTACTGCTGGTGTGCTTCCAAGGGGCGTTGGGCATGTGGACTGTAACCATGAATTTGATGCCGGTTGTTGTCATGGGCCATTTGCTCGGTGGTTTTACTGTGCTCAGTTGCCTTTTCCTCATGTATCTGCGCTTGCAGCGCTGGCGTATTCCAGGCGGTGATATTGCTATTCGCAAATACAGTGGCATTGCGATGTTTGGCTTGCTTGTGGTTGTGGTGCAAATTGCGTTAGGAGGCTGGACATCAGCCAATTACGCGGCCATGGCTTGTACCGAGATGCCGGTTTGTGAAGGGCAATGGTGGCAAAGGCTCGATTTCGCCGGCGCGTTCAGCATTCCTGAAGCCCACAATTATGAATTTGGTGCCCATGATTACGATGACCGCATGACCATGCATGTATTGCATCGTGTGGGGGCGCTAATCACGTTGATTTACTTGGCAGTGCTGGCGGTTTTACTGTGGCGAAAGGCCAGTTCGGACACGATTAAAAACCAAGCGTTGTTGTTATTACTGGTACTAAGCGTTCAGGTTGCGTTAGGCGTCAGTAATATCTTGTTTGGTGTGCCACTGGCGGTGGCGGTAGCCCATAATACGGTAGGTGCCATGTTATTGCTGGTGATGGTCTTGATTAATTACACCTTATTACGCAAAACCTGAGGAGGCTATATGGCAAAGGCAAATTCAATTTCGGCGCCGGTTCAGGTGAGTTGGCGTGACTATTACGAAATGACCAAACCTAAAGTCGTTATGTTGTTGTTACTTACTGCGCTGGTCGGGATGTGCCTGTCGACCCAAGGAGCGCTACCACTGGTACCTCTAATCAGCGGCATTGTGGGCATTGGATTAATGTCGTCATCGGCTGCGGTGGTCAATCATGTTGTTGACCGCAGAATCGATGCGCAAATGGCAAGAACCTATAACCGTCCGTTGCCCAAAGGCAAAGTGAGCCCGCAAAAAGCGCTGGTTTTTGCGTTTGTATTGGCGATAGTCGGATACGGGGTGCTGGAAGTGGGCGCCAACCGACTGACTGCAGTGCTCACGTTTGCCAGCTTGTTGGGGTATGCGGTGGTGTATACCATGTATCTTAAAAGAGCGACGCCTCAAAATATTGTTATTGGGGGCCTGGCTGGTGCTGCTCCACCGCTACTTGGATGGACGGCGATGACCGGTGAAATACATCCCTATGCACTGTTGTTGGTTTTGATCATCTATACCTGGACACCACCCCATTTTTGGGCGTTAGCTATTCATCGCGAAAAAGATTATGCCCGTGCGGATGTTCCAATGTTACCGGTTACCCATGGCGTAGATTTCACCCGTAACGCTGTTTATCTATATACCATTTTGCTGTTTATCGTTGGCTTACTGCCCTTCTTAGTGGGTATGACAGGTTATGTGTACTTGCTGGGAAGCAGCGTACTTAATGGTATTTTCTTTTACTATGCATGGAAACTAAAGTACCACCCGAAAGGCGACACTGCGATGGCCACAGTCCGGTTTTCTATTTTGCATCTGATGCTGTATTTTGTGGTGCTGCTGGTCGATCACTATATTGGAGTTTGAAAGTGAGTAGAGGTGTTGTTGCAGTTATCCTGTTCGCTGCGTTAGCGGCAGGTATTTATTTGGCGCTGTATATCAGTCCGCCACAAACGTCCGTCTCGCACCTTCGGCTTTACCCTCAACCCAGGGCACTCAGTGATGTGGCATTGACAGACCAGCACGGTCAAGCATTTACTGAACAACGATTGCAAGGGAAATGGACACTCACTTTTCTCGGCTACACCTATTGTCCGGATATTTGTCCGACAACGTTGGCAGAACTCAATACTATCTATCCCAAGTTAAAAGCTCTGCCTAACGGAGATGATATCCAGGTACTGTTTATTTCGGTGGACCCGAACCGCGATAGTAGTGAACGTTTGCATGAATACGTAAATTACTTTAATGAGGAATTCCTTGCTGCCTCAGGTGGCCATGAGGTGTTGTTTCCGCTTGTGCGCTCTATGGGCATGATGTACAGCCTGAGTGAGAGTACCAGTAACCCAGATTATCTGGTGGATCACAGCGCCTCGATCGTGGTTATCAATCCACAAGGTCAGGTTATCGGGCGCTTTATGCCAGAAAATGAGCCAGGCCAGTTACCCATAGCCAAAGGCCAGCAAATCCTGGCTGATATGCCGATAATCATGCAGTAGGCTATTCGCGCCATTGGCCGTTTTTGTCTGCTTTAAAAAACGCTTGTGAAAACCAGTAATAGCGGCCCGGTTGGCTGCGGCTAGGTGCTGTGCAATTTATTCTGCTGCGACCGACAGGCGCTGGATATTCGCTCAGGCTAATCTGCCAACCCTGATTAATTTCTACAGGGACTTTATCGCCGTTGTAGTAGCAGGCAACCAGATGTTGATGCAGATCATCACTGTTCACGGTCAACCTAATGTCAGGTAGTTGAGCAGAAGTTATCTCCGGCTCAGTCAAATCAGAGTCGATCACCGGCATGGCCAAACTTAGCAACTTGGTCTTGAGGGTTGCCGGGTTGGCATAGACCCCCGCAGCGGGATAACGTGGGACGGCGGTTAACTCAGTGCCTGCTCCCACGGCGCCAGAGTGTTGAGCAAAGCCTACATAATTCAATTCACGTAACAGCGTTTGAACATCACGGTTATATTCCCCGTAGGGATAAGCGAGATACTTGGGGCTGGAGCCTAATTTTTCAGCAATTATGGCGTCTGCACGGGTGATGTCCTCGCGAATTCGTTGCAGCCACTGCTGTCGCATCTCACCCCGCTTTCGCTGCAGCAGATGTTGGTGATTGAGGGTATGATTGGCAAATAAAACCCCATCTTCACTGAGTTGTTTAACCTCCCCCCACGTCAATTGATCGCGACGTTGTCCAATTTGCTCAGGATTAATGAAAATGGTGTAGGGGAATTCATATTCTTGTAAAATTGGGTGTCCGTTTTCAAGAATGTTGCGGTAGCCATCGTCAAAGGTGATCGCAGCATAGCGGGTCGAGCGGTCTCCATTCATGGCTTTTTGCAGAAATTCGGGAAGCGGTAAAACTTCTATGTTTAACGACTCTAGTAATGAAAGATGCTCTGTCAATTGTGCCGGTGTCACAGATGTGACCTTGGGTGTACTGGTGCTGACATGGTGATACTGCAGAATAACGCCATCAGCCTGGCTGGCGAAACTGGTTGCAATCAGTACAATAGCAACCATCAATTTGGATAAATTTCTGCCCATCTGGCCCTCCATTTTTACGGGCTAAGCTTAACGGAAACTGACGCGTTGAACCAGTTAACTCACCAGCGTATTGCCGCAATCGCGTTACCAATGTTAATTGCCAATATCAGCCAACCACTATTAGGGCTGGTAGATAGCTACATTGTTGGCCATATGCCACAGGCAGCCTATTTGGCAGGGGTGGCGTTAGGGGCTATGTTGATTACACAGCTGTATTGGATTAGCGGTGCATTGCGCATGAGCGCAACTGGACTGAGCGCTCAAGCCAAAGGCGCTTCCAATAGTAGTCTGAGTCATCAGCACTGGTGGCAACTGGTAGTAATCAGTGTGCTGGTGGCCCTGGTCATTATGGCGACATTACCGTTATTAGGCGATGCTGTTTTAGCCTATTCCGAGCCCGGCGTATTGGCAGCAGCAGCCATGTCTGATTACTTATCGATGCGGCTGTTTGGGGCCCCAGCAGCATTATTGAATTTGGTTCTGATTGGCTGGTTAATTGGCCAACAACGAGCAACCCTGGTGATGTGGATACAGGTCATAGGGAATGTGTTAAACGCTTTGTTGAGCCTGTTTTTCGTCTATGAGTTGGGTATGGGGGTGCGCGGCGTAGCTTTGGCAACCACCTGTGTTGAATGGGGTATGTGTTTGGTTGCGCTGGGTGCTTTATCTCATCATTGGCGTGGCGTACGGCCATCATGGCAGCTTTTTACTTACCAACGCCTGCGACAGGTGTTGTCGATGAATTCGGCCATGTTGGTGCGTAATTTGGCACTTCAAGCGTGCCTGGCATTTATCACCCTGCAGGGCGCGCGCTATGGTGTTCAGGTCGTGGCAGTCAACAGCTTGCTAATGCAATTTATGGGATTAACTGCGCTGGGGCTGGATGCGGTGGCGTATGCCGCCGAAGCGTTAGTTGGTGAAGCTAAGGGTCAACACAATGCGCAGCGAATCCGCGCCTGGGTACGTATGACTTTAATCTGGTCCGTGGTAGCGGCTGTCCTCTATTCGCTAATATTTTTGCTTGGAGGACATACTATCATTGCCTGGTTAACAGATATTCAGGCGTTACGTCGGTTAGCCGCCGACTATGTAATCTACCCGGCAATCCTGCCACTGTTGGCGCATTGGTGTTTTCTATTCGATGGTGTCTACGTAGGGCTGGGCTGGTCTAAAGTGATGCGCAATTCCATGCTTATAAGTGCCTCTACTGGCTTTTTTGGTGTCTACGCGCTGTTACAAGCACAGGGAGGAAACCACGCGCTGTGGCTGGCGTTACTGTGTTTCTTTGTGGTCCGGGGTTTTACCCTTATGGTGCATTTTTATCGTTGTGAGGATACACGTTTGGCTGCCTGACTGCGCTGCGTAGGCGATGCCATAACAGACCGGCGTAGCCCCACATCGCCGTAACGAAACCGATAGCACACAGCAGCATGCCGGGGATTTGCAACCAATGAGGCGCTTGCATGCCGAACAAAATTAACCCAGCACCGGGAATGAAGATGACCAAGCCGGCGACAAATCGTCGCCAGCTACTACGGGGATCTTCACCGAATATCGCAGTCATCAGTAATAACTGTGTTCACCAGCCTGGTGTTCGGTGGCGTCTTTCACACCGGTCAATTCGCCACTGAATTTGTCCAGTAGCTGCTTTTCAATCCCTTCTTTGAGGGTAACATCGACCATTGAACAACCATTGCAACCACCGCCAAATTGCAGTACCGCGATACCCTCTTCAGTGATTTCGGTGAGGGTCACTTTACCACCGTGGTTGGCAAGTTGAGGGTTAACTTCGGTAGTCAGTACATAGTCGACGCGATCAGCTAACGGCGCATTGTCATCAACCTTGCGGGCTTTTGCATTTGGCGCTTTCAAGGTCAGTTGACTGCCCATCTGATCAGTCACAAAGTCAATTTCCGCTTCGTCTAAAAACGGCGCACTTTCTGGATCCACAACAGCATCAAATCCTTTGAATGGCAAACGGGTATCACCAACTTCAACGGCCTCTGGCGGGCAGTAAGATACCCCGCATTCCGCGTTAGGTGTGCCAGGGTTTACCACAAACACCCGAATGTTAGTGTGAGGCTCCTGATTTGAAAGGAGTTTTACAAAGTGTGCCTGTGCGGCATCCGAAATAGTAATCATGTCATCACCTGAATGAACAACCAATGCAAGGATTATATCAAAATTACCTGAGTAAAACAGTCGGGTAATGAGCCTTGTTAGACAAGTTATCGCTATTATCGACGGATAACGGTATAAATAGGCAGCCAAAAAGAGGAGAGATTATGTCACGTTGGATGACGCTCATTCTGATATTGCTGTCTTCCCCTGCACTGGCAGCGCAGTGTGGAGATTTTCAACAACACAAAGGGCTTACGTCATATCAGTCAAATCTGTTGGGTTATACCTTTGATGCTGATGATGAAAACTACATGGATTTTCGTTTGTCGCTAAAGTATCCGTTATTACGTGGTCTGTCCGACAGCCTTAATCGTAAAATTGGCTCAGATGCTCAGCCTGCGCCTTGGGTTCCTTGTGTTTTTCTTAGTTTTACCGGGCGTTTTGGCCAGTATATAGGCACACGGGACTCATCGCCTGTGTTGGGTAAGCAGTTCAACCCAGGTTTATTTGGTCGTTGGTGGTTGAGCGAACCGGGTGAAGAGGAAGGTTATCTGGATATTGGTCTGTTTCATGAGTCAAATGGCCAAAGTATTAATACCGAAGAAGGATTTAACCGCCGTGTGTTCGATATGCTGGAGAAAGGCGACTCACGGCGTGCTGCGCGCGATTCAATCAGTCGCGGTTGGGATTATATAGGCGCGACATTGCGTTACAGTGGTCATTGGGATGACGGGGTAGAGAAGTGCCCGGTCAGTATTATCGATGATGCTTCGGGCCAACCCCAGGGGCGCAAGTTCGGTTGTTTTTCTGCTGCTGCAGAATTTCGCTACTTTCTTGAAAATGGCCCTTTTCAGGGAGAGGCCGAAAACTATTACGCTTTTGAGGGCGAAGGCAATTATCTGCGCAAGGATTACGACGGACTGATGTTCAGCGTGGAATATATTCCACCTACCGAATCTATCAGCCATCTGGCCTTTAGTTATCGTACCGGATATGGCAAACCTTTCCAGCACAGTACATTTAAAGTTGAAGCGCGCTTCCATTTTGGCGACGACGACTTACCGCCATTATTGATTTGGTATCAGCAAGGGTACAACAGCGATCTGGTTGACTATTTTACCCATTCCAGGGCAATTGGTATTGCGATTGAAATAACTTCATTTGATTAAAAGAAAGGCACAATGAAAAAACAATTACTCATCATCTTCAGCCTGTTTGTCTGTTTTGCCTCACCGCTCATGGCGATGACTGACAAAGCTTATTTTTCACCTCAAACGGAATTTGACCCCGAAGTACCCGTACCCGCGGAGGTTCTTGGCTATCCAGTTGGTAGCTGGCATGTCCGTCACGATCAATTGGTCAGTTATATGTATGCGGTAGCCGCCTCGTCGGACCGCGTCAGTATCGAAAAAATCGGAGAAAGTCATGAGCAGCGGCCGTTGTTACTGGTGACTTTTTCTTCACCGGAAAACATCGCCAAGCGTCAACAAATCCAGCGTGATCATTTACAAAGAGTGAAGCAAGGCGCTAAAGCAGCAGCGGATGATCCGCTGGTATTGTGGATGGGATATAGCGTACATGGTAATGAATCCTCAGGTGCCAACGCATCGTTATTGATTGCCTATTATCTGGCTGCTGCCCAAGGTGAAGAGGTCGAAGCATTGCTGGATAATGCTGTGATAGTGATGGAGCCTGCGATTAATCCGGATGGCTTGTCGCGCTTTGCCCAATGGGCCAATATGCATAAAGGTAACACCTTGGTCGGCGACCCCAATCACAGAGATCACAACGAAGGTTGGCCCAGCGGTCGTACCAACCATTATTGGTTTGATTTAAACCGAGACTGGCTATTGCTGACGCACCCTGAATCCCGAGCGCGTATCGCCCAATTCCAGCAATGGCGTCCCCATATTCTGACTGACTTTCATGAGATGGGTAGTCATAGTACCTATTTCTTCCAGCCTGGTATTCCCGAGCGCAAGAACCCTTGGATAAATAATCAGAACGTGGATATGACCAATGTTCTCGGCCAGTTTCACGCAGAAGCGTTAGATAACCAGAATGAACTGTATTTTACCCAAGAGGCCTTCGACGACTTTTATTTAGGTAAAGGCTCCAGCTACCCAGATGTGCAGGGTACGATTGGCATTTTATTTGAACAGGCATCTAGCCGGGGTCATCTAGTCGACAGTATTAATGGGCCGATGACATTTGCTGACACCATCCAAAATCAAGTTACTATAAGCTTGTCTACGTTCCGCGGCGCTATTGCGAATAAAGCCGCACTGCAGACTTATCAAGCTGATTTCGTTAGCCGCACCAAAGAGTTAGCCGAAAAGGCGGATATCGGTGGCTACGTGATAAAGGCCAGCCGTGATCCTAAAAAGAATCAGGAGTTTTTGGCTATTTTGGCCCAACACGGTATCGATGTGTGGCCACTAAGTCGTGACACTGAGGTTGGAAACCTGGTTTACCGCAAAAACAGCGACTGGTTTGTACCACTGCAACAAGCCCAATATCCCTTGATTCGTTCATTGTTTTCGACCCAAACATCGTTTGAAAAGAATGTTTTCTATGATGTTTCCAGTTGGAATATCGCGATGGCGTTTAATCTTCAGTACAGCGAACTATCTGCCAGGGCTGCACGCAAACTTGATAAAGCCGAGGTTGCACTTGATACCGTGCAGCAACCTGCATGGTCTGAGGTTGCGTATGCGTATGGCTTCGACTGGGCGTATGGTGAAGCACCTGCTTTGCTGCAAGCGTTGTTAGCCAAGGGTGTTAAAGTTAAATTGGTCGACGGGCAAGTGAAAATCACCTCAGGCGCCGGTCAACACACCTTGTCAGCAGGCTCTGTGATCGTCCCTGCTGGTCTGAATCAACCGGCCGATTGGCGCCAAACGGTTAAGCAGGCACGTGACAAGTTCAACGTACCCGTGCACGGAATCACGACTGGGCTAACCTTGGCCGGTAATGATCTGGGTAGTCGTAGCATGCCGGTGTTAAGCGCGCCCAAAGTCATGATGCTAACTGGCCCGGGAGTATCACAATACGAGGCGGGTGAGACCTGGCACTATTTAGATAATTATGTTGGCTTGCCGTTAAGCTTTATTGATAAAAGTCGTTTTGGACGAATTAATCTTAACGATTACACGCATATTTTGCTGGTGGACGGTAGTTATCGTGATATCAGTGACAATCAGGTAAAACGACTCAAGCAATGGGTGCGTGAC
>CAXQZJ010000180.1:0-2949 GCA_964228145.1 Alteromonadaceae bacterium
GGATCTGACTGGGCAGTCATCAAGTTGAGGATGACAATCGTGGTTTATTGGGCGGCATGATGGAGTCGAGCTTAGGATGACAAAAGGATCCACTGATATGAGCTTAGCGCTGTTTGATTTTGACGGTACCATTATCGATGACGATAGTTACATTCGGTTTGTGAAAGAGTACACACCTAAATGGCGACTGTTGATTGGCAGTATAATCGTTTGGCCCATGGTGCAACTGTATAAGCGCGGCTGGCTGAATAATCAGCATATGCGCCCGGTGATCAGTTGGCTCACTTTTGCAGGCCGCCGCGAAGACGTTGTTAAAGCGAAGGCAGCCAAATACGCCGCCAGTGTTATCCCCAATTATGTGCGTCCCGACATTCAACAAAAAATTGATTGGCATAAAGCACAGGGCCATAGGGTGGTGGTGGTGTCCGCATCCTTGGATGTGTATTTACGTGAATGGTGTAAGCATCAAGGCGTGGAATTGGTGTGTTCGCAATTGAAAGTAAAGAACGGCAAATACACCGGTGGCTATGTGTTTGAGGATTGTGCCTGCGAGTACAAAGTCATTGGTTTACGCCGTTTGCTGCGTCCGGAAAAATACCCCACGATTTACGCCTATGGCGACACCCCTGAAGACATGGCGATGCTGGCATTGGCCGATCACGTTAACTATCAAGGCAGAGACATCAGCTATACCGAATTGAAACGCCAATTAGCCAGTTAAGCGACTCGGGTTTTAATAAATTGCGCTAACTTGGCGCAGGCTTGGGGATGCTGGTGGGATTGCTGAAACAAGCAGATATCGATTGTCCCCAGATTAGGCAGATGCGGGTGCCTGATGACGCTCAGCTCCGGGGGCAGCGAGCTACGCGCCAGTGCGGTAATACCAAGCCCTTGTTGAAGTGCAGCAGTGATACCGGATAAATCGGCGATGGTATAACTGATGCGCCATGGTTGAGTTTGTTGTTTCAGATGCTGAATTACCCGACTGCGATACATGCAGCCATCAGGGGCCAGAACCAGTGACAGATAATCTGCGTTCCAAACCCGATTTTTATCACCTACCCATACCAGTGGGTCGCTGGCCAACAGTTCGGCACCAGCCGGCAGGGCCGACATCGACATTTGCTCCGGCACTAACGCCATAATAAGGTCAAACTCATCACGCTTATCTTTGCTTAATAGCTGGCGTGACAGCGCTGAGGTGACCTCTAACGCGACATCCGGGTACAGTTTAGAGAACTCGCCAATGATGCCGGGCAGCAGTGTGGTGGCAAATTCACTGGGAATACCCAAACGTAGACGACCGCGCAAGGCAGGTTGTTCAAACTGACGGAAAATATCGTCGTTGAGAGACAAGATTTTTATCGCGTGTTGATAAAGCTGCTGACCGTCAGCATTGGCAATATGACGTTGTCCGGATTTTGAAAATAACTTACGGGCCAGTTGCTCCTCGAGCTTTTTTATTTGCAAGCTGATGGCAGGTTGTGAACGCCCCAAAACCTCACCGGCTTTGGCATAGCCGCCCATATCCACCACAGTGACAAAAGTACGAAGGTTGTCTAGCGAAAGCTGCTTCATATGTAATAAATTTACAATCCTGATTAAAAGTCAGTATATACATAAGTTTTTTAAATGTATTGATTTAAATTATCAATTTGTTGTGGCTACTCAGGCTTCCTATACTGCGTGCAACAATTAGCTAACAATTCAGCTTGTCATTCCATACCGCGCAACGGATTTGGAGCCCAAGCTCTCATACGAACAAACAGTTAGCAAAAAATTCAGCGGTCAAACCAATGAGGAACGCACATGACCAGTAAAACCGTTTTACATGCCAGCCACATTGAAGCCGGCGCGCGCATGGTTGATTTCCACGGTTGGGAAATGCCGATTAATTATGGCTCGCAAATCGAAGAGCACCATGCTGTGCGTCAAGACGCAGGCATGTTTGACGTATCTCACATGACCATAGTCGATATCACAGGTGCTCAAGCGAAAGATTATCTGCGTTACCTGTTGGCCAATGATGTGGCTAAATTACAGGACAAAGGCAAAGCCTTGTACAGCGGTATGCTGAATGAAGAAGGCGGTGTGGTCGATGACTTGATCGTGTATTACTTTGACGACAATAACTATCGCCTGGTGGTTAACAGCGCAACGCGTGAAAAAGACATTAACTGGTTGAATCAACAAGCCGATGGGTTCGATGTCACCATCACTGAAAAGCCTGACTACGCCATGATTGCCGTTCAAGGCCCGAATGCCAAAGCCAAGGCTGGAGAGGTATTCTCTGCTGCACAAAACGAAGCGGTTGCTGGTATGAAGCCATTCTTTGGAGTTCAGGCGGAAGATTTGTTTATTGCTACCACTGGCTACACCGGTGAAGCAGGTTACGAGATTATGGTGCCGAATGCCCAAGCCGCAGACATGTGGAATAAATTGCTGCAAGCTGGCGTTAAACCATGTGGTCTGGGCGCCCGCGATACCTTGCGTTTAGAAGCGGGTATGAACCTCTATGGCCAAGACATGGATGAGACCATTTCGCCGCTGGCTGCCAATATGGGGTGGACTATCACCTGGGAGCCCGCCGAGCGTGACTTTGTTGGTCGTAAGGCACTCGAACAACAAAAAGCCACCGGGACTGACAAGTTAGTCGGCTTGCTGATGGAAGAGAAAGGTGTTTTGCGCACAGGCCTGAAAGTGAAGGTTTCTGGCGGGGAAGGCATTATTACCTCAGGTACCTTTTCACCCACGTTAGGCAAGAGTATCGCCATGGCACGGGTACCTGCCGAGCACGGTGACACCGCTGAGGTGGAAATGCGTAAAAAGTGGGTTACAGTAAAAGTGATTAAGCCGGCCTTTGTGCGTAACGGCAAACCGCTGATTTAATATAATTACGAGGAAAAACAATGAGTAACATCCCTTCAGAATTACGTTATGCAACAACAC